>NZ_JBFRHD010000009.1:0-244955 GCF_052115685.1 Cupriavidus sp. 2KB_3 | reverse complement strand
TCAAGAAGGCGCCGCCACGAAGGGAGCCGTTGGACATCAACCAGGCAATCTGCGAGGTGGTCGAGCTCACCCGTGGCGAAGCACGGAAGCACGGCGCCACGGTGCGAACCCACTTCGAGGACCCACTACCGCCCATTCAGGGAGATCGGRTSCAGTTGCARCARGTCCTMCTCAACTTGCTMATCAACGCGATGGAAGCGATGAGCAGCGCGAGCGACGGGGCGCGGGAATTGCTGATCAGTACGGGGAAAACGGACGCCGGCAGCGTGCTCGTGGCSGTGAGCGATTCRGGMCCCGGCTTCSMGCCARRYGACCCCGAGYGCRTGTTCGCCCCCTTCTACACGACAAAGYCCGCYGGCCTGGGGATGGGGCTGTCCATCTGCCGCTCCATCATCGAAGCCCATGAGGGTCGATTGTGGGCAAGTGCGAACGTGCCTCGCGGCGCGATCTTGCAGTTCACGGTGCCCGCCCATCCGGCCGTTGCTTCGTGACTGTCAAACGTGGTTTGGGTGGGCAAGGCTTGGCGCGGATGCCCTGCGCAGTGGTGTTCGGGCGTGCCTGTCTATGCGCTGCTCGCCGAAAAGCGTTTGCAGAGCCATCTTACGGGCGTGCCGATCCATGGCAACTGGCGCCACAATGTGGCGGCGTCCCAGAAATCCTGGTGGTCCATAACCAAGCCATCCGCGTCAAAGCACAGATAGCTGCAACCGGGGACCGAGAAAGCGTGCTGGCGTACTTTTCCAGTAAACGTCCACGAGATGAAGGCTTGGTCTCCGTTCATCATCTGCATGCTGATCGAAAAGTGCGGCTCCGCCACGGTCTCGAACATGTGTACAAAAATAGCGCGGATTGCTGCGAGGCCGTGGACATCGTTAAAAGGGTCGCGAAAGCGCGCCTGTTGTGCGTAATGTCGATCGATGCACGCAAGCGACGTGGGTGAGAGCGTGTCGTACCACGCGAGTAGTGCGGATAGCGTGCCCGGGTGCACGGCATTGTCAGTGTCTTGCATGTCGGTTCAGACAAATCATGATGGGCGGGTCAACCGTTGAAGCAGTCCAAGGCTGATGCGGTACGGCAGCATACTGATCAAACGAACCCACCGTGTAAAGCGTTGAGGAAACGCGATCTCGAAGCGACCCCGCTCTAACCCCTTGAGAATCGCCTGCGCGGCCTCCTCTGGCGTGATGAGGGCGGGCATCCGAAAGGCGTTGCGTGCGGTCAGGCGGGATTTGACGAACCCCGGATTGATCAGGTAGATGCCCAGCCCATGCGCATGAAGTTCCGCATACAGTAGCTCTGCCAGATTGATGAGCGCCGCCTTTGAGGGGCCATACAGCGTGGCGTTGGGTAACCCGACATAGCCGGCTACGCTTGCCACAATGGCGAGCCCTCCCGAGCGCCGCAAAAGCATCGCTGGCAGGACGACGCTCAGTCCGTAATATACGCCGCAGACGTTCGTTTCTATCGTGTCGTGGGCTTCCTGCGCACTGAACTCCCAAGGGCGTAGAGGCCGGTACTCGGCAGCACAGAAGATCACTAGATCTACCCCTTGCCAAGCTTCGCACAGCGCGTCGTGGGTAGCTGCCCAGTCTTTCTGTCGGCGAACATCCATGGTGAGCACGACGCCTTTTGGGTGGCCTGCGACGACCGCCAGCAGGGCCTCAGGCCGACGCGCCGACACCGCGACCCATGCGCCTTTTGCGAGTAGCGCTTTGGCAAGCGCTGCCCCAATCCCGCTTGAAGCCCCGACCAGCCAGACGCGCTTGCTGTGCCAGTCGCGCACAGGGGGGTTGAGGTGCAGACTGAAGGCCATATTCGCGCTCCTAGGGAGACGGCCGGCGAAACACGAGCGTTACCTGCCCGACTTCGAAGCCAAACTTGGTGACGCGGGCGCGATTGATCATCGTCTGAGGATCGATGAGCACCATCATGTCGTCGAATTGCACGTCGTACACCGTACCATTGACCGGTAGCTGCAAGGTATAGCGCCACCGGAGGACATTGCCGGCAGCCTCTCCTGTTGCCGTCCCAACGATATCGGGCGCCTCGCCTCGCCAGGTTCCGTCCGGCTCGCGTTTGAGTGTCCATGTCCGTTCCTGCGTCGTGCCGTCGCTGTAGCGAAACGCTTCATGTAGAACGAACCGGTCCTGGGACATGTGGCCCTCGAGCGCCACGTGGAACCGCTTGACGATCTCGCCACTGCGTTTCTGGAACATGCCCCATGCTTCGGTCTTGCCCGCGAAGAATTGGGTGACGTCCAGGACTGGCCGCTCCTGAGCGTATTGGCTGACGTCGGGCGTAGTGCATGCGGTGCCGAGCGTCGCGGCGGCGCAGAGAATCAGAGCAAGGCGTGATCTCATTGGCGTTTCTCCGTGGCTGAGTACGATGGCATGCACAATGCGCAAAGCGCACCTAGCTTGAGCAGGCAGGGCAAGCCAGCGTAGGTGAGGGCGAGTGCCACGCCGGGGGTACCAATGGCGGGGGTGCCCGGCTGGTAGCCAAGCCAGGCAAGTCCCGGCAGTGTTAATGCCGAGAGAGCAAGGCAGAGCTTGCCAATCAGGGTCCAGAGACCGAAGTAGGTGCCGGGACCCTCACCGTCCGGTATGCACTGGGCCAGCAGGACGGGCGGTAACGCAAGATCTGCCCCGAGTGCAAAGCCACATCCGATGCAGACCACGAGGAACGCCACCAGATCACCCGGTCCCAGTGTTGTGGCCCACACAAAGGCCGCGATGGCCAGACACATTGCGACGCGCCACGCACGCCGGAGACCGATGCGTCTGGATATCCGAACCCAGAGCGGTAGTCCCAGGGCGGCCGCAAGGAAATACAGTGCGAGGCTGGGTGCGACCCATTGCATGGCGTCCAGTCGATCCTCGATAAAGAAGACTACCAGCGAGGCGGGAATGGCGACAGACAACCCATTCAGAAAATAGGGCACCAAAAGCATGCGAAACGAACCGTTGCTCCGCACGGCGCTCCATACGCTCAAGATAGCTGGGGAAGCGCCGCCGCTGCGGGAGGGTTGGATCTGTGAGGCTGGCATCGTTTGCCAGGGCGGGGCGAAGCGCAGCAACCAAAGCGCCCCCATCAGCAGAACGCCAAAGAGTGCAATGAACGGGATCATTGCATCCTGCGGCGCGATGTCTTCGTTCGCCAGTAGCCACGCGGGTCCTGCGCTGGCAATGAGGACACCCAAGACGCCAGCACCTTCGCGCCAGGCCGCCGCGCGGGTCAACGTGTCGCTATCGTGTCCCAACCTCGCGCCCCATGCTTGGTAAGCGACGTTAATAAAGCTGTGTGCGGCGTAGACGGCGACCAGCGCTGCGGCAAACCAGGCGGCCAATGCCATGCCTGAGACCCGGGGCATCCACAGGGCCGCAAACGCGGCGACGAGGCATAGGGCGCTAGCCCACAAGGCAGAGAGCAAGCGGCGGCTGCCAGCCAGCGTATCTGCCCAGCGCCCGAGCAAGGGGTCTTGGGCGGTATCGACAAGGCGGGTGAGAAATAGAATGAGACCAGCCGTGGACAATGGCATGTCAAGGCGAGACGTGTAGTAGGCGGGTGCCTGGACGTAGATCGGCAGCGCCACCATGGCGAGCGGGAGGCCCAATGCACCGTAGGCGACGAGGCGAGCCGAGCGTGCAGTCATCGGGCGAGTCCAAGGAGCTTCTGGCGCAATGCCGGATCCCGAGTCAAGGGGCCAAGCCATATAGCAAAGAACGCGTGGGCAAGCACTGGATCGTCGATCTGCCCAGTCTCGCGGTCGTTGGCGTAGAAGCGCGCGCCTTGCGTCGGCGAATACACACCAGTTAAGCGATCTCCTGCGCGTACGTCGACCAGTACGCGTGAAAGCGCATGGCGCCACCGTTCCACTGTCGTTTCGGACAAGGAATTGCCGTGGATGCGCTGGATTTCTTCAATGCTCGTATCCGCCAGGCGTTGCGCACGGATGTCTCGCGCATAGATGAGGCGTAGCGCGAACGGCGCGTCGAACACGTCGGCTGGATTGTTGGAAGCGGGTGGCTGGCCTCTCCAGAGTTGCGCGTCATAGATGCGCATCCCGAACCAGCGGTAATCGCCCTGGCCGATCATTTGTGCTTGCGGGAGGGCGTCGCGCCACGAGTCGGCTGCGATGCCAGGCATTGCTGCCAATGCAAGCGTCAACGCTGCCAGATGCCGTGCCATGCTAGTGCCTGCGCGTGAGAAGGAACTGCATGACGTCGGTGCGACCTGCATCGAATCCGACCTCGCAATAGCACAGATAGAGCCGCCACATGCGCATAAAGGCCTCGTCGAAGCCAAGTGCCTGGATCGCCCCGCTTTGATGCTCAAAGCGCTCGCGCCACCGCCGAAGGGTTTCGGCGTAGTCTTTACCGAAGGCCAATACCTGACGGCTTGAGAATCCAGAGCGGTCGGCGGCCTGGGCAAATCGCTCTGGGCTTGGGAGCATGCCGCCAGGAAAGATGTACTCGCGGATAAAGTCGCTGCTACGCCGATACGCATCGAAGTGTGCATCAGCGATTGTGATCGACTGCACCACGGCCTGGCCTCCCGGGCGAAGCCTCCGGGAGATCTGGTCGAAGAAGGTCGGCCAGTAGACCTGCCCCACTGCCTCGAACATCTCGATCGACACGATGGCGTCGTAGGTGCCCTCCAGATCGCGATAGTCGCGCAACTCAAGCTTGACGCGGTCGATCAAGCCCGCCTGCGCAATGCGCGCCTGGGCCTGCGCGAGCTGGGCAGCGGAGATGGTGACGCCGTGCACATTCACGCCGCGTCTGGCCGCGTGCAATGCAAAGCCGCCCCAGCCACACCCGATCTCCAGGACTTGCATGCCGGGCTTCAGTCCAAGCACGTCGCAGATGTGGGCGTACTTGGCTTCCTGTGCTTCTGCCAGGGAGCGTTCGCTGTGGCCGTCGAAGTATGCGGCGGAATAGCTCCACGTTTCGTCTAGCCAAAGGGCGTAGAAGGGATTGCCCAGATCGTAGTGAGCATGGATATTGCGCCGGCTGCCGCCGCGCGTGTTCCTGCGAAGGAGATGTCGCAGTTGATACCAGCGGCGGCTCAGCCATCCACCATAAATGGCGTCCGACAAGGCGGCTTCATTCTCAAGGGCCAGGCGCAGTACGGCGACCAGATCGGGGGTGTCGATCCACCCGGCAAGGTAGGCGTCGGCGAAACCGATATCTCCCGCGCGCAGGACAGCTTCGCACGCGCGCCAGTCCAGCAGCGTCAGCCGAGCCCCCGGCGTCTCATGCGGATCGCCGTAGATCGTCTCCTCCCCGTCCGGCCGTAGGAGCACCAGATGGCCCACGGCCAGGCGCTCGAGCGCAGCCAGGAATATCCGGGCAAACACGGACGTCCGGGACGGCAGCAGGGCGGGGATACAAGGTTGCAGCAGAGCACGCTGGCTGGAAGGCAGGTGGTTCATATGAGCGGATAGTGCAGGGCGGAGATGGGATTAGCCAACGGGCGGTACCGAGGGCGGGTGCTTGCCATGAAAGGGAACCGACATCCGCCACAGGCGAAACGCCTGCCAGTGGATACGTACGATGACGGCGATCGCAGCCCAGGGCTGGCTTGCCAGGGCTGACAGCATGCGACGCAGCGTGAGCGGTGCCTTGCGGCCACCCATCGAGGTACGAAGCACGAGGCCGTTGTCGTCGTAGTAGTCAATGCCGACATATGCCGTGCCTTCCGTTTCGCGCACCTGAAAGGCATAGTGACCCTGCACATCGTTAAACGGCGAGACATGGAGGCGCTTGCGGGTGGCCAGCACCGTCGACGCCTGGATGGCACCCAGGTCCGGTGCAGTTACCAGATAGACGTGGGAGTCGCCGAACGTGTTGTTGACTTCTGCAACGAGCGCGCGCAGCGCACCGGTACGGTCGTGGCAATACCAGAAGCTGACGGGATTGAACACATACCCGAAGATTCGCGGGGTGGTCTGTAACCAGATCGGTCCGTCGTCCGGCAGCCCCAGGGCAGCCAGGCGTGGGCGAATCCACTGGCCCAGGCTTGTGCCATCACGCGGTCCGTAGTCGCGCGTAAATACGCTGATCAGCCGCGTGCGGTCTACGCCGAACCACCAACGCTGCTGGGTCGGCAACCTGTCGATGTCGACCCGCACGCAGAATACGGAATATACGAAACGGTTCCGCGCCGGGCGCAGGCGCTCGTGCATGACACGGCAGCGCAGGAGCAATGCTGCAGGCATCGGCATCATAGTCGTGCCCAGGTTGGCAAGGCGCCAAAGTCGCGGGCCACGCGCAGAGCGGACTTCAGGCCGTCTTCGTGAAATCCGTATCCTGTCCAGGCGCCGGCGTACCAGGTCCGTCGTTCGCCTTGCAAGGCAGGCAGCCGCTGCTGCGCTGCAATGGCCGCGAGGTCGAAAAGCGGATGGGCGTAGTGAAAGCGCCGCAGCTCCGTGCCTGGCGCAGGATCCCGAAAGGCGTTGAGTGTGACCACGACGGGGGTGCGAAACGGCAGGGGCTGCAACTGATTGAGCAGGTAGCTCACGCATACCGCACGTTGAGCGTCACCGTGACGGCGGCCGAGATAGTTCCATGCAGACCAAACGCGTGGGCGGCGGGGCAGGAGCGTCGCATCGGTGTGCAAGATCGCGACATTGGGCGCGTAGCGCACGCTGGCAAGCACTTCACGTTCGGCCGGCGTTGCATCGGCCAGCATCCGCAGGGTGTCCGGTGCGTGCGAGGCGAAGACGATGGCGTCAAAGCGTGACGTACCTTCGTCTGTCATAACAGTCACGCCGTCCTCATCCCGGCGCACGGCGCGAACGGCAACGCCCTGCCGGATGTCACTGAGATGGGTGGCGATGCGCCTGACGTATTCGCGCGCGCCGCCTGCCACCGTGCGCCACTGCGGGCGGTTGCGGACCTGCAGAAGCGCGTGATTCAGACAGAAGCGCAGGAACGTGGCGGCGGGGAAGCGCAGCACGTCAGCCGTCGCACACGACCAGATGGCGGAGGCCATGGGCAGCAAATAGTGCTGACGAAACGGTTGTCCATACTGGCCAGCTTCCAGCAAGTCGCCCACTGAACAACCGCTGCGTTCAGCGGTGGCTAGGTGGAGTTGGGCTGCGCTGTTGAATCGGACAATGTCCCGGAGCATCCCAAGGAAGGTCGGTGAGAAGGCGTTGCGTCGCTGCGCGAACACTGTCCTCACATTCGTGCCGGCCCATTCGAGGCGTCCTTCGTCTAGCGAGACCGCGAAAGACATATCGCTTGCGTGAGAGCGCACGCCCAGCGCCTCAAACATCGCCACCAGATTCGGGTACGTGCGGTCATTGAACACCAGGAACCCTGTATCGACGGGGCAGGTGTGGCCATCAAGGGCGACGTCGACCGTGTTGGTATGCCCGCCCAGATAACTGCCGGCCTCGAAAAGCGTGACGGCGTGATCCCTCCCAAGCAGCCAGGCGCTCGCCAGGCCAGAGACCCCGGCGCCTACAACGGCAATTCGCAATCCCCTCTGAGTGACTGAATAAGCGCTCATGCGGCACCGTTCTGACTTTTTTCGCGGTTATTGATGCGTTTTGCAGCCGGGGTGCTACCATACCCCTACTGTCTAGGAAAGAAGGTTACTGCATAGTAACGAAATTTACAAATGGGTATTTTGGGCAAGCTCAGCTTCAAGGACCAGACCTTCCACTTGCGCGAAGATGCGATCTTGGATGCGACGACGCGCATCCTCGCGGGCAAGGGGTTCGACCTGATGACGATGGACGATGTCGCCGGCGAGGTGGGAATCTCGAAGCCCATCCTCTACAAGCACTTCAAGTCCAAGGATGACCTCGTGGGCGCGGCCATGATCAGGCTGATCGATGGGGCCCTCGATTTTCTGGAGCGTCTGCCGCAAGAGGAAACGGCGATGGATCGCCTGCGCGCGCTCTTGTCGTGGGCGCTGCGTGTACGCCTGGAAGGCGGGCTGCCGTTCCTGCCCTCGACCAGTCCGCACGTGCGCGACATGCTGACGCGCAATCTGCGCTATGTAACACGCGTACTCAAGCTCAACGGTGTCTTGAAGGGGCTGGTTCGGGATGCGAAGAAAACAGGCGAACTGGACGCCGCCCTTCCCGACGAGGTGATACTTTTTTCCTATTATTCGCGCACGTGCGACCCGGCAGTCGAGTACCTGCGCATATATGGCAAGCTGGATGACCAGCAGATCGTCGAGCACATGCTCGACGTCTGCTTTCATGGGATTGCCGCGAAAATCCAGGGCGTATGACGTCAGATTCAGCGGGACTTTGGCGGGTCAACGCCTGACGTCGAGTCGTGACGTGCTCGTCGTGGCTCCGCGGAGCGTCAAACCGATTCCAACGCGCGCCGCGGGGCGCCGATCCAGTGGATCACGGATGCGACGATGCCAAGGGCGATGCCGAAGATGACGATGCCGGTCCACCCGAGATGCGTCATCAGCCAGCCACTGATCATCACGCCGACGGCGCCGCCAAGGAAGGTGGCGGTCATATAGAGGCTGTTGATCCGCCCCTGCGCCTTGGGATCCACGGCGAAGGCACGGGTCTGGTTGGAGACGAGACCCGCCTGCACGCCGATGTCGAGCACAACGACGCCAATCACGAGGAACGCCAGTGATGACTCTGCGCCGGACAGGATCACATAGGAGAACATCACCAGGCCGATGCTTGCGGCGATAACGGTTCGAGGGCCGAGTCGGTCGGTGGCCCGACCACCCAGCGAAGCGGCCAGCGCACCCGCTGCGCCGATAATGCCGAAGCCGCCGGCCCAGGCACTGCTGAGGTGCAGTGGACCGTCCGCAAGAAGCGCGGCGAGATTGACCCAGAACGCGTTGAAGCACGCCCACAGCAGCGCCTGGATCATCATCGATTGCCGGATTGGCGCGTTGTCGCGCGCCAGCGGCCAAAGCGAAGCCAGCAACCGTCCGTAAGAGAGGTTCGTAGTCGCCAGGCCACGGGGGAGGAGGGAGGCGGCGGCAATCCAGACGGGGACCATGAAGATGGCCGCGAGACCGTAGACGGCGCGCCAACCATAGGCTGTTCCGACCACACCACTGATCGTGCGGCCAAGCAGGATGCCGATCATAATGCCGCTGACGACCGTCCCGACGGAGCGCCCGCGCTCGCTCGGCGCCGACATGACGGCTGCAAAGGGCACAAGCTGTTGAGGCACGCAGCTGACCACACCGAGTCCGAAGGAAGCAATGATCAGTGGCCAGATGCTAGGCGCGAGCGCGGCGGCCAAGGCGAAGCAGAATGCGAGCGCAATCTGGATGAGCACCAGCTTACGTCGGTCGAATCGGTCGCCGAGCGGCAACAGGAAGGCTAGTCCTGTGGCAAATCCAAGCAACGCTGCGCCGGCTACAAGGTCAACTGTCGTCAGGTTGACGCGCATTCCCGAAGCGATCAGTGGCAGGATTGGCTGTGTGCAGTAGATATTGGTGATCACCGCGCCGGCGATGATCGCCATCATGACAATCTTGGCACGGGACGCGACGGCAGACTGGTCGGGCAGGGCGCTCATGGCAGGCTCCCGCCGAAGGAAACGTCCAGTTTCAGATTGCTATTCCGAGGCATATGACTCTCCAGTCCGAAAATGCGTGACCGCTAGTGGCCACAGCGTCTTGGCTCGAAGATTACGCCCGCGCGATATCAAAGAGAATTCCGTAATACTGGGAATCTCTCTTTCATTTCCTGAGATGATTGCTTGCGGAATGTCAACAAGCCATGGTCCCGCAAATTTCTCAATTTTCGGAAGAATGATTCTCAGATTCCTCCCCTAATCTCTTGCGGCGAAAACGCATACCATCCCTTCTAACGGGGGCGGATGTCCCTGCATTGATGGCGAAGTGACGCAGACGCAGATGAAAGTGGCTCTTGTTGTGTTCGATGGTGTTCAATCCCTTGACGTTGCCGGGCCCATGGACGTGTTTGCAGAAGCGAATGCGCTCTTGCCGCACCACAAGCGTTATGAAGTCACCCTGGTTGGAGTAAGACCACATAGCGTCACTTGTTCGAATGGCATGGAACTTGGTGTCCATGTCCACTACCGCAACTACCATGAAGACTGCGACCTGCTTCTTATTGCAGGCGGGCCTCGCGCGATGGGTATGCGGCCCGACCAGGAATTCCTGGCCTGGATCCATGACAAGGCGCTAGCGGCGCAGCGCTTCGGTGCGGTTTGCAACGGGGTGTTCCTGCTGGCCCACGCCGGTTTGCTCGACGGACGGGAAGTCACCGCGCATTGGTCTGATACCCGCCGTCTTCAGGAACATTTCCCCCGTGCCTTTGTTCGCCCGGACAAGATCTTCGTGCGGGACGGTAATCTATTTACGTGTGGCGGTGTCACTGCCGGCATTGACTTGTGTCTGGCGCTGCTGGCCGAAGACTATGGGCATGCCATCGCGGTAAAAGTCGCGAAGCGGCTCATCGTGTATATCCGGCGAGACGGTGGGCAGTCCCAATACAGCCCCTATCTCGCGGCAGGTCCAGAAGAGGATTCCATCGTCAGTCGGGCGCTGCGCTATATCAACGACCATATTGCGGAGACTTTCTCCATCGAGGAACTGGCCGATGCCGTCGGCGTGAGTCGACGCACCTTCAGCCGCACCTTCGCCAAGCACGCCAAGGTGGCGCCATCTGTATTCGTCGAGCAGGTCCGGGTGGACTTCGCGCGAAAGCTGCTCGAGCAGACAGACGTGCCCCTGAAGACGATTGCGTTTCGAAGTGGATTCCATAGCTCGACACATATGCGAATGATCTTTTCGAGACGTCTGGACATCACGCCGAAGGAGTATCGCCAACGCTTCCAGGAGACCGAGGGCAGCTCGCAGGCGCTGACTGCCGATCACCCCGTCGGTGAACAGATCGTGATGCCCCAACCGACGCGGCGGGAAAGCCCCCCGCACCGCGTGATGACGGCCACAGCGCATTAGGCCCCGGTGCCGAATGCGCTGCGTATCGATTCAACCGGTGATCTCCACACGAAACTCTCGATAGGCCTCGACCAGATCGGCGAGGCTGAAACTGCGGTTGCGTCCGCTCGGGTTGGGTAGCAGCCAGACACTGGATGCACACAGAGGCTGTGATTGGCGTCCCCAACGGATATGCTTCTGATGACTCATGGTCGCGTAGGCATCCTTTCCCAGGAAGGCGATGTGCCTTGGCCGAAAGCGGTCGAGCCGCTGAACCAGTCCTCCCAAAGCATCGGCATATTCGTTTTCCGACAGCTCGCTCGCGCTCGCGGTGGGACGGCATACTGCGGTCGCAAGGCCAAATCCGTACGCGAGAAGCTGCCTGCATTCGGCCGGCCTCAGTTCCCGTTCGGTGAATCCCGCAAGATGCATGGTGCGCCAGAACCGATTCCCACGCCCCTCGAAGTGGTGTCCCGAAGCAGCAGCGCGTAAGCCAGGATTCAACCCACAGAAAACCGCCAACAGGCCTGGTTCGATCAGGTCCTGCAGCGTGGAGCCTGCTGCCAGGGACGAGCCAAAGGTTGGGTCTGTCATCTTACGTCCAGAGAATCGGTTCCACGTAGATCTTCAGAGCAGCGCCCCTTGCTGGCAGCGTACCGAAGCGCGATCCAGCCTGCATCACGTCGATGACGGTGGGCGACCGCTGTCTAACGCAGTCGGCAGCAACGCCTGCAAGAGCTTGGGCGCCCAGCGGACTGTCAAGGCGGCCGGCCAGGAGAGATCCGTCTACCGTAAAAACCGCCATAGATGCCGGACGGTCGTCAGCTTCCTTGCGTGCGTCGATGACCACGGCCACCACAAAAGGCTTCCGGATTGCAATCAGCGCAGCGGCGATGCCGACCGGGTCGTCGGATACCGCGTCTGGCAATAGCCTTTCCAAACCATCGCCGGCGGGACCGATGATCCTGCAATGCGATGGGTACCCTGTTCGTTGTCGTTCCATCCAGATACTCCCGCTGTTCCGGTGCGCACAGCTGACCGTCACAGTGACTATAGAGAACACCGCGCATCTCGAATGCCGGGGATGGGTTGGATTCAGGCCAACTTCGGCTGGTTGCCGGCCAGCGGCCCACTCCCGTGTTCACGGCTCCCTAGAATGGTCTTGACCGGCGGCGCCTCAACGAGGCTCCGCGCCAACATAGGCATTTCTCTGGAGGTTCCAAATGACTGCAGTGCCAAGTAGCGTGACATCGGCCGTCACCACGTTCGGCCCGGATCCGCGTAATGACGATGACCCCCAGGAAACCGCCGAGTGGCTCGATGCCTTGGATGGCGTCGTCACGCACGTCGGCATGGACCGCGCTCATTTCCTGATTCAACGGCAGATCGAGTTCGTGCGCGTGAGCGGTGAATATGCCCCGTTTTCCTCCGGGGCGCCCTATGTCAATACGATTCCCCCGGCGGGACAACAGGGCATTCCCGGCGATCAAGCCATTGAACACACCATCCGGTCGTACATGCGCTGGAATGCGATTGCGATGGTGCTCCGTGCCGGCCGCGAAACGAACGTGGGTGGCCATATTGCCTCGTTCGCCTCTGCCGCGACGCTGTACGACGTCGGCTTCAACCACTTTTGGCACGGCGCATCCGACAGTCATGGCGGGGACCTCGTCTTCTTCCAGGGGCATTCCTCGCCTGGCATCTATTCGCGTGCCTTCCTCGAAGGCCGCCTGACGGACGCACAACTGGACAATTTTCGTCAGGAGACCGGTGGCCGTGGCATGCCGTCGTATCCGCATCCGTGGTTGATGCCTGACTTCTGGCAGTTCCCGACTGTCTCGATGGGGCTCGGGCCGATCATGGCGATCTACCAGGCCCGCTTCATGAAATACATTGCAGCGCGGGGCGTCGCCGCAACGCAAGGTCGCAAGGTCTGGGCGTTCCTCGGCGACGGCGAGATGGATGAACCCGAATCGATGGGCGCCATCGGCATGGCCGCGCGGGAGCGGCTGGACAACCTGATCTTCGTGGTGAACTGCAATCTCCAGCGCCTGGACGGACCGGTGCGTGGCAACGGCAAGATCATCCAGGAACTGGAGAACCTGTTCAGCGGTGCGGGATGGAACGTCATCAAGGTCATCTGGGGCAGCCGCTGGGATGCGCTGCTGGCGCGTGACCACAACGGCGCGTTGATGCGCCGGATGACCGAAGTGGTCGATGGTGAATATCAGACCTATAAGTCCAAGTCGGGCGCCTACGTGCGCGAGAAGTTCTTCAATACGCCGGAACTGAAGGCCATGGTGGCAGACTGGACCGACGACGAAATCTGGGCACTTAACCGTGGCGGGCACGACCCGCACAAGATCTACGCTGCCTATGCCAAGGCATCGGCTTCGAACGGGCGGCCCACCGTCATCCTGGCCAAGACGATCAAGGGATACGGGATGGGCGAGGCCGGCCAAGCCATGAACAACACGCATCAGCAAAAGAAGATGCAACTGGAGCAACTGAAGGCGTTTCGTGACCAGTTCAAGCTGCCACTTTCTGATGAGGCCATCGAGGAGGTGCCGTACCTGAAGTTCGATGAAGGCTCGAAGGAGCTCGATTACCTGCACGCACGCCGGCAAGCGCTGGGTGGCTATGTGCCGGCGCGCCGACAAAAGGCCGCGTCGCTCCCCGTCCCCGCACTTGGCGCCTTCGAGTCGTTGCTCAAGGGCACGGGGGAAGGCCGAAAAATGTCGACGACGATGGCTTTCGTACGCTTCCTGGGGGTCTTGCTCAAGGACAAGGCGCTTGGCAAGCGGGTCGTGCCGATCGTCCCCGATGAGTCGCGGACGTTTGGCATGGAAGGCCTGTTCCGGCAGATCGGCATCTGGAACCAGGACGGACAGCGCTACGAGCCCGAGGATTCCGGCCAGCTCATGTTCTACCGCGAATCAGAAACCGGTCAGATCCTGCAGGAAGGCATCAACGAGGCGGGTGGCATGTCGGACTGGATTGCCGCGGCGACGTCATACTCGACCCACGGCGAGATCATGATTCCCTTCTTCGTCTTCTATTCGATGTTCGGTTTCCAGCGCGTCGGTGATCTGGTCTGGGCGGCGGGGGACATGCGTTCGCGCGGCTTCCTGCTCGGCGGAACGGCGGGCCGCACCACACTCAATGGCGAAGGTCTGCAGCATCAGGACGGCCACTCGTTGCTGTGGGCATCCAGCGTAGCCAACTGCGTCAGTTACGACCCCACGTTCGGCTACGAACTTGCCGTGATCATGCAGGACGGTCTGCGGCGCATGGTGACGGAGCAGGAGGACGTCTTCTACTACGTCACCGTGATGAACGAGAACTACGAGCACCCGCCGATGCCGGACCGCGAGGATCTGGCCGATGACATCATCCGGGGCCTCTACCTGTTCAGGAGGTCGACAGCCGACAGCGCGATGCCGCGTGTGCAGTTGATGGGTGCAGGGACCATCTTCAACGAGGCCATCGCCGCGGCGAGCCTGCTCGAAGCGGACTGGTCCGTGGCGGCGGATTTGTGGAGTGCCCCGGGCATCACCGAGCTTGCGCGCGAGGGCCGCGAAAACAGGCGCTGGAACCTGCTGCACCCGACGGAAGTTCAGCGTGTCTCGCATGTCGAACGCCTCTTGAAGGGAGCATCGGGTCCCGTCATCGCATCGACCGACTACTTGCGCGCGCTGACCGAACAACTCAGGGAGTTCATCCCGCAGAGGTTCGTGGTCCTTGGCACCGATGGATTCGGGCGATCCGACACGCGGGAAAAGCTGCGCGACTTCTTTGAGATCGATCGCTACTGGATCGCTGTCGCAGCGCTCAAGAGCCTTGCCGATGAAGGCACGATCGAAGCGAGTGTCGTGGCCGATGCGCTCCGCAAGTACGGACTCGATCCGTCCAAGCCTAATCCGATGAGTGTCTAGACCACTTGGCGGGTCTGGCCGGAAACTGGCAGGGGATGGCCCGAAACAGCCCTAACGAGCCCGTCATCGCAAGCGGCAAGTTTCTAGACTTTAGGTAACGGGCAATCGCCCAGTCCCACGACAGGTTCAGCATCATGATGATCGAAAATCGAAACGCGTCCTTTCTATTCGGAGGCAACGCGCCCTACGTTGAGGAGCAGTACGAAGCGTACCTGGCCGATCGGTCCGCGGTGTCTGATCAGTGGCGCGGCTACTTTGACGCACTTCAGACCGTGCCGGCGGTCGATGGATCGAGCGATGGGGATGTGGTGCATAGTCGCATCGTCTCCCGTTTTGTCGAACTGGCGAAAAAGCCGCGGTCGGGCGAACGGCCCGCGAACGAGCGTCCGGGGTACATCCGCAAGCAGCTTGCCGTCCAGGCATTGATCCTGGCTTACCGTATGGTGGGAACACGCCACGCGCATCTTGATCCGCTGCGGTGGATGGAGCCAGTCGCTGTGCCGGACCTGATTCCGAGCTACTACGGTCTCTCGCAGGCGGACATGAAGACGAAGTTCGATGCATCGGATACGAATTTCTCTGACGAAGACATGACGCTGGAGGGCATGGTAGGTGCGTTGGCCGAAACGTACTGCGGCACCCTTGGCGCAGAATTCATGTACCTGACGGACCCTGCCCAGCGGAACTGGTGGCAGATGCAGCTCGAATCCACGCGGGCGAGGGCCAGCCTGACCACCCACGACAAGCGCCATATTCTCGAAAAGCTGTCGGCGGCGGAAGGGCTTGAAAAGTACCTGCATGCCCGTTACGTGGGACAGAAGCGCTTCTCTCTCGAAGGCGGCGAATCGTTGATCGTGTTGCTGGACGAACTGGTTTCCTATGGCGCGTCGCGCGGCATCCAGCATTCCATCCTGGGCATGGCACACCGGGGTCGCCTCAACGTGCTGGTGAACATTGCGGGAAAGCCCGCAGCGGCGCTCTTCGATGAGTTCGACGGCAAGACGTCGCGGGATCTCCTCGCGGGTGATGTCAAGTATCACAAGGGTTTCACTGGCAAGATCGCTACCGAAGCGGGACCGGTCGAGGTTTCGGTCGCCTTTAACCCGTCGCATCTCGAGATCGTCAACCCAGTGGTGCAGGGCATGGCCCGGGCGCACGCCGAAGCGCTGGGGCTCGGCACGGGTGCCGTGCTGCCCGTCGAGATCCATGGTGACGCATCGATCTCGGGTCAGGGCATCGTCATGGAAACCATGAACCTGTCGAGTACCCGTGGGTACGGGACTGGGGGCACGATCCACGTTGTGGTGAACAATCAGGTGGGCTTTACCACGTCGCGCCCGCAAGACGCCCGTTCGTCGTTCTACTGCACGGACATTGCCAAAATGATCGAGGCGCCGGTGCTGCACGTGAATGGCGACGATCCCGAAGCGGTGGTCGCCGCCACACGGATGGCGATCGATTTTCGGGCAACGTTTAACCGGAGCGTCGTCATCGAGCTGGTCTGCTTCCGGCGCCACGGCCATCAGGAGCAGGATACGCCGAGCATCACCCAGCCCCTGATGTATCGCTCGATTTCGGGGCATCCCGGTGTGCGATCCATCTATGCAGCAAAGCTTGTGAAGGAGCAGGTTGTCACGGCGGAAGAGGCCGACGACTATGTCTTTGCCTATCGCGAACGTCTGGAAGCGGCGCAAGGTGCAGGGGCGCATGAACTTGAGGTTGAGGCGCGTGGCGGCGGCGTGCCGCTGTCCGAGCAGGAATCCTCGCCGGTCCCCAATACGGCGGTTCCGATTGCGCGGCTCAAGGCCCTTGCGGAAGGGATCACACGTGTACCGGATCAGTATTCGCTGCACCCGCTCGTTGAAAAGGTCATCAGCGCCCGCCGCGAGATGGCAACGGGCAAGCGGCCCCTGGATTGGGGCATGGCCGAACATCTGGCGTACGGGTCGCTGCTTGCGGACGGCATCGACGTACGGCTGAGTGGGCAGGATAGTGAGCGGGGCACTTTCAGCCATCGTCACGCAGTTCTTCATGACCAGAAGCGCGTCGCGCGTAACGAGGGCTTCCATACCCCGCTCGAACACGTCGCCGACGGCCAGGGTACGTTCGCCATCGCGAACTCGACCTTATCCGAGGCCGGTGTGCTGGGTTTCGAATATGGCTACTCGCTGGTCAAGAACGCTTCCCTGGTGTTGTGGGAAGCGCAGTTCGGTGATTTCGCGAATGGCGCGCAGGTTGTGATCGACAACTTCCTGGCCGCGGGCGAGGCAAAGTGGGGGCAGCACAGCGGTATCACCTTGTTGCTGCCGCACGGCCAGGAAGGGCAAGGGCCCGAGCACGCGTCCGCTCGACTTGAGCGCTATCTTCAGCTCTGTGCACAGGGAAACATGCGGGTATCCCAGCCCACCACCCCGGCTCAGATCTATCACCTGCTGCGCGAACAGGCATTGGGGCGAGATCGCGTGCCGCTGATCGTCATGACACCGAAGTCGTTGCTGCGGCATCCCGAGGCGGTCAGCAGCCTCGACGCCTTGGCCGAAGGGCAATTCGAACCCGTATTGGCCGAAGCGCGTACCGAGGTGGAAGCCGAGAAGATCGAATCGCTGATCCTGTGCTCCGGCAAGGTCTATTTCGAATTGCTCGCTCGCAGGCGCAAGGCCGGCAAGGAAAATACCGCGCTGCTACGCGTGGAGCAGTTGTACCCGTTCCCGGGTCTGGAGGTCATGAACGAGCTCGCGCGCTATCCCAACCTGAAGCATGTGGTGTGGTGCCAGGAGGAATCGAAGAACCAGGGTGCCTGGACCTTTGTGATGGAGCGGATGCTGGAGATCCTCAAGGTGCCGACCATGCTGCGCTACATCGGACCCGAGGCAACCGCGTCAACTGCGCCGGGCTATGCGTGGATGCACGCGGAGCGGGTGGAGGGATTCCTGCAGGCCGCGATCGGCGACGCGCGCGAATAGTGCCGGTGCACCCGCATCTACGTAGTGGAAGTCGGCGCCTGAGGCGCCGATTTTCATATCTCCACGCCCCCATCCACAGGATAAAGATCATGCCACGAAACGCTTCGGCAATCACTTCGCTGCCGACAGGATGGGAAGCTGAAGACTATCCGCAGGAAGACCTGAAACTGATCTCACGCACGCTGGACGTGGTGGGTGACGCCTGGTCGCTACTCATCATCCGGGAAGCGCTGGCAGGGACGAGCCGATTTGGCCAGTTCCAGCGAAGCCTTGGCCTCGCGCCGAACATCCTTGCCGCACGGTTGCGCGCACTGGTCGAGCACGGGGTCCTGGAGACGCACGCAAGCGCCCAGCGCGCCGACTGGAGCGATTACGTTCTGACAGAGAAAGGGGCGGGGTTGCATATTGTGCTGGCCGCTCTACGGAAATGGGGGGGAGATCACTGCACGGCGCCCGCCTTGGGTGCGGCCGCGGTGCCAGAACAATAACTGATGCTGCAGGGCCTGAATGCATTGCGGCACCTTCCGACGGAAGGTGCCGCAGAGATGAGCGTGCGCCTGACGCCCGAGTTTAGTTGGCGGCGATGGCCTTGGCGTAGGTAGACTCCCAACCGCCACCGAGAACCTTGCAAAGCACAACAAGATTCGTCGCCGCGGCGGCACGACTCTGCTCCAGATTACGCTGGGCCTGCAGGAGCTGCCGCTGGACATTCAGTACATCGAGATAGTCGACCGCGCCGGCCTTGTAACGCTGCTGTGCGATGGAAAGCGCGCGTTGGTTTTCACTGACAACCGTTGTCAGCTTGTCGCGGCGGCGCTGTTCCGCGTCGTATGCCACCAGCGCATCGTCCACCTCCTTCCATGCCCTGAGCACGGTGTGCCGATACTCGATGGCCGCCTCCTGTTGCTGTGCCTCACGCAAATGCAGGGTTCCCTTGAGACGACCGCCCTCGAAGATCGGGATTGAAATCGATGGGCCGATGACGAATTGGCGCGAGGCCCAGTCGGCAAGGCTTGAAAGCTGCAAGCTCTGGAACCCGGCACTCCCATTCAGCATGATGCGCGGATAGAAATCGGCTTTTGCCATGCCGATCGATGCCGTCGCGGCGTGAAGGCGAGCCTCCGCACGCCTGATATCGGGCCTTCGCTGCACAATTTCGGAGGGCAATCCGACAGGTACGCGCGCGGGAAGCGCTGGCATGGCGTGCGCATCGCCCAGTTGCTGCCGCAGCGCGCCCGGTTCCTCGGCCAGCAACAGGCCGATGGCATTGATAGTGGCGTCGTGCCGGGCCTCCAGCGTCGGAATCAGGCTTTCGATCGTTGCCACCTGGGCGGCGGCGTTGGCGACGTCGAGGTCTGTCGTGACACCTTCGCGCGACCGAACCTGGGTGAGTTTTTCCGTATCGCGGGCGATTTCCAGGTTCTGCTCTGCAATCTCCAGCAGCGACTGGATGTCGCGCAGCTCGATATAGTCCCGCGCAAGTTCGGCACGTACCGAAAGCAGCACGGCGTTGCGATCCTCGAACGAGGCCTCCGCGAGCGCTCCTGCGGCTTCGACGCTGCGTCGCACGCGGCCCCAGAGATCGATCTCCCAGGATGCGTCGACGCCGAACTGATAGACGTCAAAGGGCGGCGACCCACTGGAGCCGGGCATGGGGGCGACGCCGGTCGGCGAGCTGCCTGACGCCGATTGCGTCTGACTTGCGTTGGGCGCGACGCCCAGTAGCGAGAGAATCCCGGTTGGGCTCCCGCGCTCGCGGTAGTAGGAAGCGGCGCCGTCGAGCTTCGGAAGCTGCGCTGCACCGACCACCTGCTGTGTCGCCCGGCTTTGGCCCAGCCGGGCCGAAGCTGCCGCAACGTCCAGGTTGTCCTGTGCCAGCCGATTCTCAAGCGCGTTCAGCAATGGATCGTTCAGCAGCGTCCACCAGTCGGGATTGAATTCGGTATCGACAGCACGACTCTCGGACTGCGCGGACTGGAGTCGCTGGAAGACATCAGGCGAGGAAGATTCCGGACGTTTGAAGTCTGGCCCGACAGCGCAACCCGTGAGAGCCAGCGAGGCAAGCAGCGAGATTGCCGTCGTGCGGAAGGCGAAGTCTCCGGTGTTCATCGCTGGCTACCCCCGTGGGTCGGTGCATCGCCGCGCTGGCCGACATCAACCTCCGCAATCACGGAGAGGCCCACGCCAAGTTCTGCCGCGGCCTTCTGCCCGCGATCGATTGTGATCTTCACCGGCACACGCTGCACGATCTTCGTAAAGTTTCCCGTCGCGTTGTCCGGAGCGATGGCTGCGAAGCTGACGCCTGTAGCAGGCGCGAGGCTATCGATATGGCCCTGGATATCAACGCCCGGCATGCTGTCGACCCGGATGCGGGCACTTTGACCCGCCCGCATGTGCGTAATCTGGTTCTCCTGGAAGTTCGCCACGACGTAGGCATCGGACACAGGCACGATTGCCAGAACCGGCGCACCGGTCGTGACGTACGCCCCGACCCGTGCAGACCGCCGGCCGATCTTGCCATCGACAGGTGCGTGGATCTCCGTATAGGAGAGATTCAGCCTGGCCTGCTCCAGCGCGGCCTCGGCGCGCGCCTGTGCGCCCAACGCTTTATCCCGCTGCGTACGCAGCACGTCGAGATTCTGCTCGGCGGCACTCAATGCCGCCCGGTCATGGGCTTGCTGTGCGAGCTGCTCGGCCAGCGCGCTGGTAGCGCGCTGCTGCTCCTGGGCCGTTCCCGCGCCGGCCTCCGAGAGATTCTGGTAACGCGAGGCATTGGCACGTGCGTACGAGATGGACGCCTCGTCGGACTGGAGCTTGGCCTTGGCCTGCAGGACCAGCGACGGATGCCTGGCGATCTCCGCATCGAAGTTGGCCACGAGCGCCTTGGCCGCCACGACTTCAGCCTGGGCGCTTTGCCACGCGGCGCGGAAATCGCGGTCGTCGATGCGAACCAGCAGTTGGCCCGCCTTGACCCATTGATTGTCATTGACAAGCACTTCCGCGATTTGCCCTGAGACGCGCGGGGCAACCAGCGTGAAATCCGCCGAGACATAGGCATCGTTGGTGGATTCGCTGCTTGAGTGGACCATCAGGCCTGTGCTGGCCCAGACCACGACGCCAGCGGCAACGATGATTGCGGCAAGGCGGATGTTCTTGATGGGGGGACGTTTTGCAGAAGACATGATCGACCTTTACTCAGTTTGTAGACGGAGGCGTGGTGCTCCACGGCGGATAGATGCGCACAGGGAGGAGCGGAACGAGGATGAGCAGCGCAATGGCAACGCAAGCCATCAGGCGATACAGGTCAGCCGATGTCAGGACGAGCGCCTGCTCGTGAATGCGATGCGCTAGCTGGCCGAGGTTCTGTGCCGTGTCGAGGCCGCGCCCGGCCATGCCGGCGTTGCCAAGTTGATCGACGAGCACGTTCGAGTGGAAGCGTTCGCGTCCCGTGCCAATTCCCTCGATCAATGCCGTCGCCACGGCGGCCGAGAAGGTCTTGAGGGAGTTGAACATCGCCGACGCGAACGGCCCCTCGGTGGGCGGCAAGCCCGTCGTGACACCCATCAGGATGGCGAGAATCAGCATCGGCTGAGCGATGATCTGAAGCGATTGCAACCAGTAGAAGTTGTCGCGAATCCATTCGGACGTTACATAGCTGCCCATCAGGCAGGTGGCCACCATCAGGGACAATCCCACCGCCATCACCCATCGGGAGTCAACGCGGCGGAGGTTCAGGATGGCAGCAGTCAAAGGCAGCGTCATCAACAGCGGCAGGGCAACCAGCAGCGACAGCGGCGCGGTTTGCAGTGGCCGGTATGCGTGCAGCCTGGCCAGATGCTGACCGGGAATGGCCGCGACGCCGACCAGCAGGATCACCGCACCCGCAAGCGTCATGAGGCCATGCGTGAAGTTCCTGCGCGCGAGCAATTGCAGCTTGAAGAAGGGGAGCGGGTGAAACCACTCGTTGAAGAGAAACACCACGAGCAACAAACCTCCGCCACCGAACATCACGCGGATCAGATGCGAGTTCAGCCAGTCGAGGCGGTCACCTTGCATCAGGCCAATGACCAGCATGGCCACGGCGGGGAACCCGGTGAGGAAGCCCGTCCAGTTAAAAGCGCCGAGCCGTTCGAGCTTCGGGGGGTCGTCAGGGAGGCCCCAGCGCACCGCGAGGCAGCTAACGATGCCCAGCGGAACGATCTGCCAGAACACCATCCGCCAGCCAACATACTCGGTCCACAGTGCGGCGAGCGGCGTGCCGAGCGCGGGGCCGAGGGTGGCCGTCATGGCGTAGCCTGCGAGCCCATAGAGCTTGACCTTGGGGGGCAGATAGCGGAGCGCCACAATGATGAGCATGGGGGGCAGGCATCCACCGGCGACACCCTGGAGAACGCGCAGCGCATACAAGGCGTTCAGACTTGGTGCGAACGGGCAGAGCACGCCGAGGCACATCGTGGCTAGCACCGCGCCAATCGTGAATCGCTTGAGCGTGAAGGTGATGCCGAACCATGGTGCGAAGATCATTGTCGCAACGTTGGCCGCCTCGAAGAGCGTGGTGATCCAGGTTCCATCGTCTCGCCCGATCGAGAACACGCCCTGGACATCCGCAAGAGTCAGGGCGGTTACCTGCTCGTTCAATATCGCCAGCAACGAAGCGAGGAGGACCCCGACAAGTCCGGTGGCGAGGCGGAGCGAAAGGGTGGCCTGTGCCAAGGGCTGCGCCGGAGCTGGAGCAGCCGGCGCTGGAAGAGCGGGCTGACTAGACATCTAACCGCTCGGGGAAAGGTTTGACTTCAAGCATTGCAGGGAACACGACCGACTCCTTGGACAGGTGGGCTGCAGGCGTGTGACGCGGTGGTGACGTCCTGATGGAGGCGCTCTCCATTGCCGTACAGCACGAGCTTTGGTTCGTTTAATGTACGAGATTGAAAGTATTTCTTGCGGCCCGTACGGGTCGGAATCCGGCCAAGTTATGCGTGATTTTTGCCAAGCGATGTCGGCGATGCGTTCTGACCGCCGCCGGGTGGAATACTCTTGTTCCGCGCGATAAATAATGGGGATTGGCGGGCTGCCTGCGGACCATGGTGGCGCGGTGTGGGCCGAAGGCGGGCGTGCGCCGCATGGCCAGAAATGACTTGTCTTTGGCCCGCAATGCGAACGGCCAGACGAGCGCGAGGATTGGATCGTTGCCACAATGCTGCGTACCAACCCTCACAATTCTCCAGAGGCACACCGACCCGGTGTGAGTTGGGTTGCCTGGTGCGGACCCCCCGCCCACGCAACCATCCCTGAACTGGTGCCGAACATAAGCTGTTCCCGAGTTGGAAGGGGAGATCGTCTTCAACATCCCTGGCCGCTGCGTTGCCAGCGCCAACTTTTCAGGCTAGACGGCTGTGACCAAAAATATGGAAGTGACTTTCGCTGCCGCCGTGACCCCGGCGCCAACTGCGGAACGGATGTCGGGTGCCGACATCATCCTTCGTGTACTCAGCGAACAGGGGGTTGATACCGTGTTCGGGTATAGCGGCGGGGCGATCCTGCCGACGTACGACGCGGTCTTTCGCTTCAACGCCCTGCATAAGGCGACCCCCGAGAAGCAGATCAATCTGGTGGTGCCGGCAAATGAGCAGGCCGCGGGTTTCATGGCGGCGGGCTACGCGCGTGCCAGCGGCAGGGTGGGAGTCTTCATGGTAACGTCCGGGCCCGGCGCGACGAACGCGGTAACGCCGATTGCCGACTGCAATGGCGACTCGGTTCCGGTGGTGCTGATATGCGGGCAGGTACCGCGTGCCGCCATCGGCAGCGACGCATTCCAGGAGGCGCCCGTCTTCAACATCATGTCGGCGTGCGCGAAGCAGGTGTTTTTGGTGACGGATCCGGAGAAGCTGGAGCACACGCTCCGGACAGCATTCGAAGTCGCGCGCACGGGACGCCCCGGGCCTGTTGTCGTCGATGTGCCGAAGGATGTGCAGAACTGGATGGGCCCGTTTCACGGACACGGCACGCTGCACTTTCGCGGCTACTCGGAACGTCTCAAACGGGTGGCCCATGGCGACAGGCTCGAAGGGCAGAAGCGTTCCAGATTCTTCGACCTGCTGCGGCACAGCCGTCGTCCGCTGCTCTATGTGGGTGGAGGGGTGATCGCCGCAGACGCAACGGAAGCGCTGCGCCAATTCTGTGAGCGCTTTGAGATCCCGGTTGTCTCGACGCTGATGGGGCTCGGCGTCATGCCGGCAAAACATCGCTTGTATCTCGGCATGCTGGGTATGCACGGTGCGGCGAGCGCGAACTATGCCGTGGAGGATTGCGACTTCCTGATTGCCATTGGCGCGCGTTTCGATGATCGTGTGGCAGGTGGCCGGCCGGATGCCTTCGCCCCCAACGCACGGCACGTGGCGCATATCGATATCGACGCTGCGGAGATCAACAAGGTGAAGCGCTCGCACTGGAGCCACGTTGGAGATGCAAAGCGCGCGCTGATGTCATTGATCGACCATGGTCCGGTGCAACCGGCACATCAACCCTGGTTGCAGCACGTGGCCGAGCTGAAGCAAAGCTATCGCATGAACTACGACCGGGAAAGTGCCAGGATTCAGCCGCATTTCGTGGTGGAAGTGCTCGGCGACATCACGGGCGGGCGGGCGATCATCAGCACCGGAGTCGGTCAGCATCAGATGTGGGCGGCGCAATACTTCCCGTTTGGCGAGGCGCGCAGCTTTCTCACCTCGGGCAGCATGGGGACGATGGGCTTCGGTCTGCCTGCAGCGATTGGCGCGCAGTTCGCGAGGCCCGATGCACTCGTCATCGATATCGACGGCGACGGCAGCATCCGGATGAACCTTGGGGAGCTGGAGACGGCAACGACTTATGGGGTTCCTGTGAAGGTGCTGCTCCTGAACAATCGTGGCGATGGCATGATCCGTCAGTGGCAGCGACTCTTCTATGATGGGCGGCTGTGTGTCAGTGACAAGGCACTGCATAGAAAGGACTTCGTCATGGCCGCGCTGGCCGATGGTTTCGAGTTTGCGCGTCGTGTAGAGGTCGTTGAAATGCTGGAGGCGGCCCTTAGGGCGTTCGTCGACTTTGAGGGCCCGGCTTTTCTTGAAGTGATGGTGGATCAGGATGCCGACGTTTTCCCGATGGTCGGGCCCGGTCAGAGCTACGGCAACATGATCACCGGTCCTTTCATTCCGGCAAGGACCGCGGCGCAGGCGCCAAATGGCGGCGCAGCACGACAGCCGGCGGCTGACATGTTCTAGGTCGTGGCATCAAACACCGCGCCTGCTGTGCGGACTCGCAAGCGCGGTGTTGCGAAGTCGAGGAACACCCTCAGCTTCAAAGGAAGTGGCGCCTTTTCCTTATGCACCAGGCTGACGGGCAGTGGTGCCGATTCGAATCCTTCAAGTACAACGGAAAGGCTGCCACTGCGTAGCGCATCGATGACCTGGTAGGACAGCACTCTGATGAGTCCCACACCTAACGTCGCGGCCGCAATCGCCGCTTCCGCAGTGTTGATCGAAAGCCTCGACCGCACGGGAATCGAAATTTCTGTCTTTCCGGAGCGGAATGCCCAGGCCGGCATGGATGCCAGCACGTCGAACGTGATGCATTGGTGGCTGGCAAGATCCTGGGGGGTGCCCGGCACGCCGTGCGCCTGGAGATAGGAGGGGCTCCCACATACGACGCGGCGCACGCTGCCAAGCCGCGTTGCGATCAGTGTACTGTCCGGCAACTCACCGATACGAATGGCCACGTCGGCATGTTCGTCCATGAGATGGACTACCCGATCGGTCAACACCAGGTTGATGTTGATCTCCGGATACTCCACAAGGAATTCCGCAACGACCGGGACCACGTGAAGCCGGCCGAAGTTCACCGGGGCGGTAATGACCAGATCGCCACGGGGCGAGACATGTTCGCCAATGGCGGTGCGCTGGGCTTCGCCCACCTGCTCGAGGATGCGTCGACAAGCGTCGACATAGGAGACGCCGGCCTCGGTCAAGGAAAGGGTACGCGTCGTGCGGTGCAACAATCGGGTCTTGAGATAAGACTCGAGGTCCGCAACCTTGCGGCTGACGGTAGGCAGGGGAACGCCAAGATGGCGCGCTGCGGAAGAAAAGCTGCCGGCGTCGACAACGGCTACCAGGAGCGACATCGACTCGAACAGGTTCATTCTGATTCTCTCGCCGAATGGAAGAAAGTTCTCCGATTGTCTGGAAAGTTACTCTTTTGTGCAAGGGTGAGCGATCCTGTTGTTTGCTGCCCTAAAGAAAAAGAGACGCGGTACCACGACGGCAACCGCGCCAAGGGTGGCGAGGAACGAGAGCCTCGCCACGTGTCGATGCTGATAAGGCGAGGGGCCGTAACGTGCAGCCTGGGGGTCAGAAGCGGTGGCGAATGCCCATCACCGCGCCGAACTGATCCTTGCCGGGCTGGACGTTGAAGACGGCAGTCGATCCGCTGCCACTATTGAATCCATTGACGCCCAGTTGAGAGTTCTCCTTGTTGAGCGCGTAGGACAGTGAGGCATACAGGTCAGTCCGCTTCGAGAGGGCATAGTCGCCGGTCACGACAAACTGCCATGGGTCGGAACCCGTCTTGCGGAAGTCCTGGTAATACGCAGTCCCGAGCAGGGAGAACGCGGGGGTTAGTTTGTAGATGACACCAAGCCAGTAGAGATTGGAGCCAGCATCGGCCGCTTGCGCGCCGGGCAGTTTCGCGCCGTCATAGGCTTTGGCCAGGCGATAGCCGGCATAAACCTTGGCCGAGCCGATTGCATAGCTGCCGCCAAAGGAAACGCGGCGGATAACGGGTGCCTGATTCGCCGGCGTCCCAAGATGGATATCGTCATAAGCGATACCCACGGCATACGGGCCGGCTGCGTAATTGACGAAGCCACCGAATTCGCGACCAAACACATTGCTGCCCGCCACCTCTGCGCCGTTGGACTGGAACGAATAGAAGGCTTGTGCGCTCAGCCCACCGTACGTGGCAAGGTACTTGACGGTATTGTCAGCGCGTGCGCCGAACTCGGGCGCGATCGAAAGCACGCCGTATTTATCCGCAATGACGGTGGGATCGTAGGCGATGCCAAATTCGCGCATGGCGGTCTGCTGTCGTCCCAGGCGGAGCATCCCGTACTGGCTCTGTAGTCCCACGTAGGCATCACGGCCAAATAGCCGACCGCTCTGTCCAGAGTTGCCGGTGTCGATATCGAAGCCACTTTCCAGTTGGAAGACGGCTTTCATGCCACTTCCCAAGTCTTCCACGCCGCGCAGGCCCCAGCGCGAGCCAGACTGGTTTCCCGACGATACACGCACGAGACTATTGCCGTTGCGCCCCGCGCTGGTCACGTACTCGACCCCGGCGTCGGCAATACCATACAGCGTTACCCCGGACTGGGCATACACGGCATTGGCCGCCACGGACGCGGCGAACACCGCAAAAACTTTCTTCATCAAGAACTCCTCCCGCCTTTAATGGAACATCACGGATACAGACGACAGCGGCAGACCAGCGTCTGCACAGTGACCCCAACGAACTGCAGGCGCACGCGTCCGACGTCATGAAACGCGCGTTGGCGCTACATGTCAGTGCGCACGATGTTAGTGAATTCGGTGTCGGCACGGCGGCGCGGATGGGTCGATTTTAGGCCAAACTTTTCAACTCACAGGCCTATCGATGCTGCCCGCATTCTGGTGCGTGCTGTGCAGGAAAGATCATATTGTAGTTCGTTAGCGAACTTGGCACTGCGATGCGTGAAGGTGGCGCCATTGCCGTACAAACTGGCCAGAATTCTCTATGGATAGCGCATCGGAAATGCGCTTGCTTTCATAGAATTCTCTTGGGGCCAGGTGGCAATCGCCGGCGGATACCTCTCACTTTCAGGCGGCCGCGCCGCCGCGTAGGACCATGTTGAACAATAGACCTGATGACGCTGCGGACTGGGGAGACTGGGACAATTTCTGCCGGGTTGTGGAAGCGGGGAGCTTTACTGCTGCAAGCGATGTGACGGGTATCCCGAAGTCTTCGATCAGCCTGTCCCTTTCTCGTCTTGAGGCCAGGCTGGGTAACCGACTGCTCGACCGGACCACGCGGAGAATCCGCGTTACGGATCTTGGGCAAACGCTGTACGCACGGATGCAGCCCTTGCTCAACGAACTGCGCGAAGCCGATAACGATGCGCGCTCGACCAGGCAGCAGGTGTCCGGCACATTGCGGCTGGCCGCGCCGTATGAGACCGGATGGCTACATCTGGCGCCGGCGCTGGTGAAACTACTCAAGGCGCATCCTGACCTCAAGGTCGAGATCGACGACACGCGAAAGATTCCTGACTTGCTGGAGCAGCGCTACGACATCGCCTTTGTCAAGACCGACGCTCGGTTGCCCGATAGTTCGTTGGTCAGCAAACGACTCCTGGCAATGGAGCGCGCACTGTTTGCCGCGCCTGAACTGATCGCGACGCGGGGCCTGCCGCGCCAACTGCAGGATATTGAATCCTGGCCGACGATCGTCGACGCCGACGACGACTATTGGGATCTCTTCGAAGATGGTCACGAGATCGGACGGATAGCGCTGTCTCCCAGCATTCGGACACCAAACGTAGAGATCCGGGTGCGGGCCGCGACGGATGGCCTTGGCGTTGTGAGGTTGCTACCGGGATATATCGACGATCAGATCAAGAGTGGGCAACTTGTCCGTCTTTTTCCACAGCATCTGTCGTCGCCCCTGAAGGTGTACGCACTAACGCCTGCGCGACGGCTTGTACCGGCCAAGGTGCGCGCGCTGCTGGAAGCGTTCGAGGTGCTCCTGCCGGCCGTATAGGCAGTGCGGAACCCAATGCCGCTAAGGCAATGGTGCTTCGGGCGCTTTGTCCATCGAACTGAACGGTGTGTCGATTCGCGCGCGTTGTTGTGCGACGCATGCGGCCCTAGAGTGTTCCTGCGGCCAACTGGCTGCGCAGTTTCTTCCCACTCTCTGGAGATTCACCATGCAAAAGCTTCTTCTTCTCGGTCTCGTCGTCTCCGGCCTTTGCGGTCTTGCATCGGGCGCGAATGCGTCGTCCCTCGATTCTGACCGGGCTCGCCTCGACGGTAGTGTCGGGCATGTCTTGTCGCGGGCTATCGTTGTCGACACGCCAAGCCGCACCGCCACCGAGCCCCGTGATCCCTATATGGAGGGAGCCTGAGCGGACGTGTGCCCGACATCCATTAAGCGACCTCTGTTCCCGATAAGTCCCAGCCTGCGGCATCTACTGCCGGGCTAAGGCGGGACATAGACGCTGTAAGACGGACGAGTGCCGTCTTACAGAAGCACGGTTATCGCAATTCGATGTCACCACCGAGCGAGCGGCCGCCAAGGGGTCCGACGACTGAGTCCGGCCATCAGCAGTGCCGAGAAAGCGCCGTACGTGATACTTCCCGCTCGCCTGCCGAAGCGGATTGAGGCTTGGTGCGGCAGCGCACTGTGTGCGAGCCAGGGGCTGTGGATGCGCGGCGGGCGCCATGATAGCGTGGCGCTCACGGCCACGCGGGCGGGATGCCGCCAGCGCCGATGGGGAATCCGATGATGACGGCAGATCTTGTGGATGAGGCTGAGACACGGGAGCCGGTGCTCGATACCGTCGACCGGGTCTCCGAGATGTGTTTCGGGCTGTTCATGGCGTTGACCTTCGTGGGAGCCGTCTCGACAACCGCCGCCGGGCCGGACGCCGGTCGGACGATGTTGCACGCAGCCCTCGGATGCAATCTGGCGTGGGGACTGGTCGATGCGGTCATGTTTCTTGTGCGCACAGTCGCAAATCGGGGAAGGCGACTCAGCCTTGCCCTCGCAGTGAAGCATGCCTCCAGTCCCGCCAAAGGCGTGGCAGTCATCCGTGACACGTTGCCACGGGTCATGAGGACGCTCGTTGCGGAGCCGGAGCTGGAGGCGATTCGCTCGCGTATCGCGATCGCAAGCATTCCGGCGAGGCCGCGGCTGGATTTCCGTGATGTTATGGGCTCCGTCGGCATCTTCGTTATCGTCGTGCTGTCGACATTCCCTGTGGCTTTGCCTTTCGTCCTGATCAAGGACGTTCCCACGGCCTTGTTGATTTCGCGTTTTCTCACGCTCGCCATGCTATTTGGCGGCGGCGTCGCGCTGGGCCACCACCTGCGCTACGGCGCGTGGAAATTCGGTGTGGGCATGATGGTGCTTGGAGTCGTCATGACGATGGCGATCGTCGCACTAGGCGGATAAGCATGCGGGCATCGATCGGGTTGGCGGGCGCAATCATCGCTGCCTCGGCAGCGCAGGCACAGCCGGCGCTCCCGCCACAAGACCTGCCACCACCCGCAAGCGCGGAATGGGCGCTCTCCGCCTTCGGCTACTGGAATGTTCCACGCGGGGGAGATAATTATGCCAGCGGCATCTTTACCGCGGATCGGAGCCAGCTTCACCTGGAGGCAAGAACCGGGTACGAGGCACGTCATGCGCATTCGGCATTTGTCGGCTGGACATTCTCGGTCGGAGAAGCCATCAAGCTTGATGCCACGCCGATCATTGGTGTGGTCGTCGGCGATGTGAGTGGCGGCATTGCTGGGCTCGAAGCAAGGGTGACCGCCGGACGCTTCGACGGCTATGTGGAGTTCGAGTATGTCAACGATTGGCGGGGCAGGGAATCAAGCTACGCGTACGCCTGGAGCGAACTGGCATATCGTCCGTTTGAATGGCTGCGGCTGGGCTTGGTGGCGCAGCGTACGCGGGCCTATGGTGGCGACCGCGATCTTCAGCGCGGTGGATTCTTCCAGCTGTCGTTCGGAAAGCTCACTGCCGGCGCCTATTTGTTCAACCCGGGCTCGCGGGATCAGGTGGCGATCATGTCGGTCGGCATCGGATTCTGAGCGGGCCGAATGCACGTCCGACCTGATGCCGGTTATGCCATACCCGAAGCTTGATTCGGTCTGACATCCAGGAGATCCATGGCGCATGAATATCCTAATTTCCTCCTCTCTTAACCTAAGCGACATCGAAATCGGTCACCGCTACCGACTGCTAATCGATGCGGTTCAGGACTATGCGATTTTCATGCTTGACGCGTCGGGAATCGTGACGAGTTGGAATCCGGGTGCGCAGCGCGCTAAGGGGTACGATCCGGAGGAGATCGTGGGCCGGCATTTCTCCGTCTTCTATACCGACGAGGACATCGCCGGAGGCAAGCCGGAGCGAATGCTGGCCGTTGCTGCGCTGCAGGGGCGCGTGGAGGACGAAGGTTGGCGTGTGCGCAAGGACAAGAGCCAGTTCTGGGCAAACGTTGTGATCACCGCGGTCCACGACGACGAAGGGACCTTGATCGGGTTCGCGAAGATCACACGTGACCTCACCCAGCGCCATCGGCTGGACGAACTCGAACGCGCGGCGGCGGCCTCGGCATTAGTACAGCAAGCGCGGGAGAACGAGCAGAAGCGAGTCGCGCGAGAACTCCACGACGATCTGGGCCAGCAGATCATGGCGCTGAAAATGTCGCTCGCGCTTCACGAAATGGAACTGACTCAGTATGTTCCGGAGTCTATCCGAGGGCGCCTGGGATCCATTGGCGACCTAATCGGGCAGATCGACGCAATGGCCACATCGGTTCGACGCATTTCAACCGATCTGCGCCCCCTGATGTTGGATGACCTGGGGCTGGCCGACGCGCTCCAGTGGCTGACAGACAGCTTTGAACAGCGCTCCGGTGTACCCGTCCGATGCGATGTTCACGCCGAGGCATTGGGGCGGCTGAACGATTTAGCCGCCATATCCCTGTATCGCATTACGCAAGAAGCGCTGACAAATGTGGCGCGGCACGCGCGAGCGCATAACGTCTCCGTGACGCTGACGGTGGACAATCGTTATTGTGACTTGCGCATTTGCGACGACGGTATTGGATTCCCGCGAAACTCGGCGCCGCGACCCGATGCCTTCGGCCTGCTGGGCATGCGTGAACGGGTCCTGCAATTAGGCGGCCTGCTGACTGTTGAAAGCGCACCCGGTAGCGGCGTTGCCGTCATGGTAAAGGTACCGATGTCAAGAATCGTCGTGCAAACATGAGACCTCCTCAGAGGACTTCCACCTCCCATCAGCTTCGGGGCGAGACAGTCACTGGGCTTCGCGCCGATGGCCTATCGGCACCTTCGGTTAGTTCAGCAGTTCCGCCGGGGGGAATTTCCATTTCCCCGAAAGAATCTCGGCGCGAGGCCGATACAGCCGAACCGTGTAGTTCCAGCCTTTCATGACCGGGAGGCAGTTGGGTACCTGGCCGTCGCAGCCGCCAAACTGAACCGTCACCGAGCCGTCGCTTGCTCTTTTCGACGTGAGATTGTTCAGCGAATAGACCCTCTGCTCGTTCTGCTGAAAATAGCCATCGGCGTTATACACGCTGATGGACCAGAAGCCATCCACCGGCACGTCTTTTACGCGAAGCTTGTAGATCGCGACACCGTCGTTTCTGGGAGGCGTGAAGTTCAGATAGATCGCGTCCTTTCTCGGATTGCCACCCCACGTCGTGGCGGCTGCGATGAGCCGCTGGACCGGGTCGACCTCCCCTTTGAGCCCGAACGCACGGCTGGTATCCGTCATCGTGGTGCCAAGGACGATCAAGGCATCGCGTACCTTCTTCTGGCTGACGGGATCCCATTTTGGCACTTCGAAGGTCCCGGGCGACTTCTGTTCGGCTTTCAACGCATCCTGCAGCGCATGGACCTTTTTCAAGTCCGAGGGGTCGGCTGGGTTCACCAGCGTTCTCACCCCGACCAGGACATAGCGTGTGCCGATCTGCTTTCGCGTCAACGTGTGCTTGCCGGGGGTATAGATCGCTGGCAGCGAGTATTCATCCTGGCTGATCGTTTGCAGGCTCATGAATCGCCGCCCAGCGTCGGGCAGCGTGATCGTGACAGGCCCCGCATCCAGGTCGAAGACCGCTGCGGAATAGAGCGTGTCGCGGTTCTGCCGTATGACGGTCTGGGCATCGATGGGCGAAAGCTCGCGGTGATGCTCGAACTTGCCAAAGCCTTTCTCCTTGATGGCCACGGCACTCATATACATATCGGACTCGGCGCGGATAAAGTTGTCCACGGTAACCGGGACAACATTTTCCGTTGGTGTGCTGGGCTGTGCGTAAACGAGCGGCAGGTTACTCAGTCCTGCCGCCAGCAGGCATTGCATGGCTAGGGCTCGCATTTTCATTCCTGTTAATTCCTCGGGCGGCGGCACGCGCCTATTGGCGGACGATATCCGGCAGCGACCAGGTCTTGTCGAAGAAAGTCTTCTCCGGCCCATACGCGCGGAACATGACTTCAAACTGGCGTCCAGCCACAGTCGGAATCCAGTTGGACTCGCCAGATGCCGGAGCGCGGGGCCCGAAGTACAAATCGACGCTGCCGTCGCTGTTGGCTTTAAGCCCCGCAGATTGGGATGAGCGGCTTTGACGGGAGACATTGCGGATCAGCGTGTGGCTCTGTCGATCGTAGAGGACAATCGACCAATACTGGCGCACGGGCGGCTTTGCGGGAATCGTCAAACGGTAGTTTCCTCCGCCGTCGAATGACTGTCCGTCCTTGTCCTTGATCGTGATCAGATAGAACTGCCCAGCGCCCAAATGCTTGATGGTGCTATAGGCATAGGTATCGGCCAGCCCCCGGGCATCTACGGAATAGGAAGTTGGCGTTTCGTATTTCGTCGCGACGGTTTCTTTAAGTTCCGGCATGAACGGGGTGACCCATCGGGTGCCGTCATAGAAAACGGGAAAGCCCTTTTCGTAACGGGCATCCATCCACACATGCGCACTGCTTACGGCGGCTTTCAGCGTTTCCTCGCTGCCGGCATCCGGCTTGAATGGCTTTCCCTTCTCAATCCCGATGGTCTTCAGCATATCGATCATTGCCTTGTCCCGCGGTAACCACGGCTCGCGCTGGACGATGCGGTCGAGCGATTCGAAGAAGCGCATGTCATAGGGAATGGTCGCGTCATAGACAACATCCACGGCGTCGACGAACTTCGTCTCCGGCGGTTTGCCGGCTTGAGACAACGGATAGAGCCGGATGCGCTTGGCGTAAGCGACAGCGCTCGCGAGATCCGCCGCAGTACCGCTCTTCAGTACCGAGCGGAGCAGCGCGTAGCCCTGATAGTTCAGGGACGGCAGCGCGATATAGCCCCGGGGGATGGGCTTCGTGTAGCCCGGCGGAAGGATCAGATACTTGCCGCCTTTCCCTTTGTCCAGCCCGGCCGGGCCGACGTCTTCGAGGGGCGCCTGCCAACAGTCCATGATCGTACCGGTAATGGAACCTTCAGCGCCTGCGGGCGGAACCTCCAGCACCATCGGGCCCGTATCCTTCGTGTCGAAGAACGGCATTGCATAGATGACATCGGGATTGGGCGTCAGCGTCTGGTTCTTCCAGTCGAACAGGCGAGACCAGTAGACGATCTGGTTCGGTCCTCCCTTGGCGTCGCGGACCATCGCTTGGTACATCCGGTCGAAATTGACTGCCGGCATTCCCCAGTTGACCGCTTCAATCGCCCGCCGCTCGAGCGCCTTGCGTTCCACGTCGGCAGCCTGGTTTTGCTGAGCCATCCCAGGCGACGCCAAAAGCAGGAGCACCAATCCGCAGGCAGGTGCGCGCCACGCGATGTGCATACGAAATACGTTGAGCCTCATAACACGTCCCTATGTGACCATGCGTTCGCTTCGAGTCTCCCCCAAGCTAACGGTCTTCAGAAGTGAAAAAGTTTTGATCGCGACATAAAGAAAATCGACGCAAGGTGCTGTATGCCACCCGAACGGGTCTTCCGTATTGCGGGGCATCAAGGTTGGTAGCTGGCGGTTGTGTTTGCGATGCGTAAGTCCGCATCCCTCCCGTAGCTGGGTGTATCGCGCCCGCACACCCCACTTCGACACGCGTGCGATGGCGCCACCCGCGTGATACCTTGCTCGCCGCCTTCACACTCTATTTGCCGACTATGGTCGCCATCCTGCTGCTGGTTGCCGCATTTCTCTTCATGGCCATGCTGTTGCCGGTCAAGGTCACCATCGCCGTGGTGGTGATTACCGTGGTGATCGGCTTCGTGGTCAAGGTTGTCGCCAGGATGGTGACGGGTGAAGACCCGACCGTGACCGAGGCCCTCAAGGCCGTATTCGTGGCACTGCTGTTCAACGCCATCGCGGCGGCGGCCATGGCCAAGCTGACGGGCGGATCGCTGTCCGGCCCCGCCACGCTCGTGACCTGGGTGGTGACGTTCGTCGCCTTTTCGTTCGGTTTCGTCGTGATGCTGAAGGCCACGCTCAAGCAGAGCGCCGTGATCTCGCTGGTGTCCTCACCAATCGCCGCGCTGATTCTGTTCGCGGCCGTCAAGGTCTGACCGCGGCGCAGCCACTGCGCCGCGCTCCCCGGCCGCTCAGGCCGTCACCCGCACCTTGCCGTCTTCCGACCATAGCAGCTGCACGCGCTGGCCGGGGTAGAAGCTGCCTTCGGATGCCGGCTGGGTGATCGCCTGCAGCCGGCCGTCGGGCAGCCGGACGGTGATTTCATAGCCGGGATGGCGCTCCACGCGCGACTCGATCTCGTGCCCTGCCAGTCCGCCGGCAAGGCCGCCGGCCACACCCGCGAGCAGCGAACCATGGCCGTGTCCGATTGCGCTGCCGGCCACGGCGCCCAGCAGGCCGCCGCCCAGTTCGCCCACCAGGCTCGATCCCTGGCTGCTGTCGTCGATCTGGACCACACGCACGCGCTCGACCGTGGCCATCGTCACGGTCTGGGGCAGGGAGGTCTGTCCGGCACTGTAGACGCTGCCCGGCGGCGCGAACTCGGCGCAGCCAGAGGCCAGCAGCGTGCTGGCCAGCAGCATGGCGGCCAGCGGGCGGTGCAGCAATGAAGGGCGACGTGTGGCAAGCATGGGCGGCTCCTTTCCGGATCAATGACTGGAGCCACACTACGGCTGTGCGGCGCAGGAGACTTTTCCGAAAGCCGGGGCTTTGCGTGTTCGCAGGATGCTATGGCGCCAGGTGGGCGACAAACAGTTCGGCCAGCATGCGCGCGGACGTCCCCAGCGGCATCGCGCGCAGGCGGATGAGGCCGACCGGCATCGGGGGCGGCAACGGCGACAGCGCCGCGAACGCCTGCAGCCCGTTGCCGTACATCGGATCGGCCAGCAGCTGCGTGGGGCAGTAGCCAATGGCGTCGGTGCGGCGCATCAGTTCCGTCATCAGCGTGGGCGACGTGCACGCCGTGATCTGGCGCGGGACGGGCAGGTCGCTCGTCCGCAGCCATTCCAGCAACGTCTCGCTCTGGCTGCCCGGGGACAGATTCAGGGTCCACCGGGCGCTCTCCAGCGCCTGCCAGTCCGTCGCACCGGCCAGCGGATGGCCGGTTCTGCCGGCCGGTACGGCACTGACCTCGAACAGCGGCTCGAAGGCCAGTTCGGGCGGCAGGTCGTCCGGATCGGCGATGGCGATCGCGAAGTCCAGCCGGCCTTCGATCAACCGTGGGATCAGATCGGCAAGGAATCCTTCGCTCAACGACAGCCGCGCGTCGGGCTGCCGGGCGGTGAAGGCTTCCCAGACGCGGGGCAGCACATCCAGCGCCAGAAGCGGGGTGACCGCAGCGGCCACGTGCGCGCCGGCACCGCCCTGCAATGCCCGGATCTCGTCCCGGGCCCGCTCCAGCGACGCCAGCGCAAGGCGGGCGTTGGTGAGCAGCACGCGCCCCGCCGCCGTGAACTCCACGCCCTTGTGGCTGCGGACGAGCAGTTCCGTCCCGACATCTTCCTCCAGTTCGCGCAGCGCCTTGGTCAGGGCGCTCTGGCTGAGATGCAGGCTTCGGGCAGCGGCACGGATGGTGCCGTTTTCGGCAACCTGGACGAGGGCTCGGAGCTGGTGCTGGCGCATGAAAGGGCTCGAATGGGTTCCGGAGGGGGTGGTTTTAGTGAACACCAATAGTGTTCACCATGGAAAATATATCGCTAATTGGTTTTCTCCGGGAGCCATATGATGGAGCGGACCAGAGCTGATCCGAACACGCCATGACCGACGCGACCTGCAGTGCCCCTGATGTGGACAACATGACGGCCTGGCGGCGGCGCTTTCACAGTCACCCGGAACTCGGCTTCGAGGAATTCCGGACCAGCGCTTTCGTGGCCGGCAAGCTGGAGGAATGGGGCTACGAAGTCACCCCGGGCATCGCCGGCACCGGCCTCGTCGGGCGGCTTCGCTTCGGCAAGGGCGGCCGCCGGCTCGGCCTGCGCGCGGAGATGGACGCGCTGCCCATCCAGGAGGCCACGGGGCTGCCCTGGGGCAGCCAAATCCCCGGCAAGATGCATGGCTGCGGCCACGACGGCCACACGGCGATGCTGCTGGGCGCGGCCCAGCGCCTGGCGGTGATGCAGCAGCAGGGCGTGGACTGGGACGGCATCCTGCACCTGATTTTCCAGCCGGCCGAGGAGTTGGGCGGCGCCGGCGGGGCGCGGCGGATGATGGACGAGGCGCTGTTCGACCGCTTTCCGTGCGACGCCGTGTTCGCCATGCACAACTATCCGGGGCGCCCGGTGGGGCGCTTCTATGTCAGGGAGGGCGCGTTCATGGCGTCGTCCGACCGTGCCGTGATCACCTTCCACGGGGTCGGGGGGCATGGGGCCATGCCCCAGCTGGCCGTCGATCCGACGATTGCCGCGGCGTCGACCGTGATGGCGTTGCAGAGCATCGTCGCCCGCAATGTCGATCCGCAGGCTGCCGCCGTCATCACCGTAGGGCGCCTTGAGGCGGGGACCACCTACAACATCATCCCCGAGTCGGCCGAACTGGAACTGAGCATCCGCGCGCTGCAGCCCGAGGTGCGGGCGCTGCTGGAGCAGCGCATCCACGAAGTGGTCGAGGGCCAGGCGCGTGCGTTCGGCCTGAGGCATGCCATTACCTATGAGCGCGGCTATCCGGTACTGGTCAACACCGCGCCGGAGACAGCGCTCGCCGTGCGGGTCGCCCGCAAGCTCTACGGGACCGATTGCGTCGATGACGATGCGACGCCGCTGTGCGCGAGCGAGGACTTCGCCTACATGCTGGCCGAGCGGCCCGGCTGCTACCTGATGATCGGCAATGGCGACAACGGCCACGCGGGCGGCGAGCCGAGCGGCCCCTGCAGCGTGCACAACCCCTCGTACGATTTCAACGACCGCTGCCTGGATACGGGCGCGGCATTCTGGGTGGCGCTCGCCACCGAATTCTTCCACCCCACTGCCTGACTGCCATGAACAAGATTCGCAGAATGCTTGCCAGTTGCACGTTTGCCGCTGTCGCTACGGTTGGCTTGTTCGCCACGCCGGGTGCGGGCGCGGCGGACGCGTATCCCTCCAAGCCGGTCGTGCTGATGGTGCCGTACCCGGCCGGCGGGCTCTCCGATGCGATTGCCCGCAGCATGAACACTCGCCTGTCGAAGGCGCTGGGCCAGCCGGTGCTGGTGGAGAATCTCGGCGGCGTCAGTGGCGCCATGGCGGCGCAGAAGGTGCTGAACGCGCCGGCGGACGGCTACATGATCTTCCTGGGCTCGCCGAACGAGGTCATTCTGTCGCCGCTGTCCAATGCGGCGGTGAAGCTGCGCACCGAGGATTTCCGCCTGCTGACGCCGGTCACCGTCAACCGGCTCATGATGGTGGCGCGGCCCGACCTGCCGGTCCGCAACGTCGATGATCTCATTGCGCTGGCCAGGGCCAACCCGGCCAAGCCGCTGACGTACGGCAGCGTTGGCCCCGGGTCGATGTATCACCTGGTGACCGAGGACATGGCGACCCGGACCCATATCGGCGTGAGCCACATCCCGTACAAGGGCATGGCGCCGCTGATGCAGGACCTGGCCGGCAAGAACGTCGACTTCGCCATCCTGCCGTACGCGGCCAGCTTCCGTGGCCTGGCGGACCAGGGGCGGCTGAAGCTTGTCGGCTGGGCCGGCAACAGCCGCAGCAAGGTCGATCCCGCGATCCCCGCCTTCGGCGAAGGGACGCAACTCAAGGACTTCGACCAGGCGACCTGGGCCGGCATCATGGTCAAGCAGGGCACGCCAGAGGCCGTGGTCGCACGGCTGCACCAGGCGCTCGTCGAGACGTTGCAGGACGCGCAGGTCGTCAGCGGACTGGAGGCGACCGGTGCGGAAGTGGCCAAGCCAAGCTCGGTGGCAGACGCGCAGCGCTTCCTGCAGACAGAAACCGGCAAGTTCCGCGCGATGGCGAAGCGGATCAATCTCCAGCCGCAATAAGCCTGGCACCTGATGTAGAAAGGCCCGTGCCGCCATGCAACATCGCATGGCGGCACGGGCCTGTTGCGCCTGGCGCCGCAGCGCCTCAGGTCAGCCGCGCCGCGCCGTCAGCCACTTGTCCGACGCCAGCGGCTCCGTGCAGAGGCGCACTTCGCCGATCTGGCCAAGAAAGCCGTTGGACGGGACGTTGCCGTAGACCCCACCACCCACGAAGAAGCGGCTGGTGGCACTGACGGCGGCAATGCCGCGCGTGTTCGACGCGTTGCGCAGCACCGGGGCACCTTCCACGTACATCACCGTCTCGTTCTTCGACGGGTCGTTGACCACGGCGACGTGGACCCATTTCTCGGCGATGATCTCGCCAGACCAGTTCGCGGCCGGGTTCTTGGTGCCGGCCGTGCTCGGCGTAACTTCCCACTGCACTTCGCGCAGGCTGGAGATGGCGAAGATCAGCGGGCTTTCGTCGCCGTCGCCGCTGCCAAAGCCGGTCACCGCGCTGCGCTGGCCCTCGCGCTCCATGATGTTCATCCACGCATTGTTGCCGGCCGTCCACGACGCCGGCACCTTGATGAACGCCTCCACGGTGTAGCCGTTGTCGAACGTCATCGCATTGAGTGCCGCCGTGGTCTGCGTGGCGAAGTAGCTCATGCGCTGGGGATTATTCACCGAGTTGGCGAACTTCACGCTGCCCGGGGCGGCCGACAGGTAGTGGTGGTCGTTCGACCACGTCACGTCGCCCAGTTGGGCCGCGCCGCCGTTGGCCAGCGCCTCGCGCGAGAGCGGGTTGGCTCCGGTCAGATCGTCGATCACCTGGCCGACCGGCACCGCCGCGCCGTCGGCGCCGCCGAAGAAGCGCCAGTGCGCCACGGTGGAGGCCACCTGCGGGTAGTCGTTGGTGTCGGCGGCGGCCTTCTTGTCGGTCACGCTCGGCTCGGTGTAGTTGGCCAGGATCGCGGCCTTGGCGCGGTCGTTGATCGGATCGTTGCCGGCCGTCGGCGTGGCGAAGTCGGGGTTGAAGCGCGCAAAGCGCTTGCGGAAATCGAAGTCGATCTCGAACTGCTGGTTCTTGTCGGTCAGCACCGCCACGTCGAACTCGTTCAGCGTCTCGGTGGGTTTCTGCGGCACCCACGGCGAGAACGAGATGACCTTGATCTTGTTGTTGGTCAGGTCGAACTCATACAGGCGCATCAGGCCGTTGCCGCCCATGTACGCCATCTGGTAGTCGACCACCATTTCCTCGACGGGGTTGCCGAAGTCGTTGGTCTTCGTGAGGTGCGCCGCGCCATGGTAATGGCCGTTCAGCGTCATGAAGATCTGGTCGTTGTCCTTGATCAGCGTCTCCCACAGCATCAGGCCGTATGGCACTTCCAGCGGGCTGACGCCGTCCGGGCCGATATTGAGCAGCTGGTGGGTCGAGAGGATGACCGGCACCTTCGGGTAGCGCTTGAGTACGTTGCGCGCCCAGGTGATGGCGGCGTCGGAGGCGCGCCACGACATCGACAGCACCATGAAGCGGTTGCCGTCCACCTCGAAGAAGTGGTACTCGTGGAAGCCCGACGGATCACGGCCGCCGAAGGTGGCCTGGCGCTGCGCGCGGGTGGTCGGGAACGTCTTCAGGTACGGCTCGTTGGCCAGGTTGCGCTGGGCGTCGGTGTTCGACGCCTGGCTGCCGGCGTTGACGTAGTCCACGTCCGAGATCACGTCGTGATTGCCGGCCAGGATCGAGTACGGCGCGCGGGCCGCCTCCATGACTTCCATGGCCTCGTCGGCGATCTGCCATTGCAGCGTCTTGCCCTGTTGATCCACCACATCGCCGAGGTGGATCGTGAACGGGATGCGCAGGCTGGCGGCGTTCTGCGTGATCCACTTGGTCTGTGCCAGGAACGGCGTGGACCCGTACTTGCGCTGGAACTGCAGGTTCTCGTCCGTGGTGGCGTAGCGCGAATAGAACTGCGTGTCGGGCAGCACGGCGAGCGCGAAGCTCGAGACCTTGCCCGACGGCGTGCCGCCACCCGGCGTGGTGCCGGGCGTCGTGGCCGGCGTGCCGGGCGCGGCATCGTCGCCGCCGCCGCACGCGGCCAGCAGGGCCGAGGTGCCGAGCGACATGCCAAGGCCGGCCCTGAGCAGCAGGCGGCGCTGGCGGTCTGGAATGCCCTCGAGCTTGACGGTATCGATTGCGGTTGGCTTGCCCGGTGTCTTGCTTTGCATTGCGACTTCCCTGTTGACCCACGAAAAGCCCATGATTCTGGGCAGCACTCGTGACAGGGTGTTGATCGAAATGTGACGTTTTGGAGGCGGGGGAGATCGGGCTATCAGTGCGTCGCCGCGTACCAGGGAGAATGCCAGCGCCCACACCGGCTACCGGCAAGGGCGTGAGCGCGCCGTCGGCGCCAATGTCCAACCAAGTCGATACATTGTTCGCATAGCTCTTGTTCCCGTTCTTATTCTTGATTGCTATCTGTCGCCCAACGCTGCGGCCGCGCCCCGCCCCTGGGCAAGTGCATGCCATGTGCCTCCGGACTCGGGCTCTTTCGTCAAATTCGGGATGGCATGCCTAGGGCGCGAACTTCTCGACAAGAAAGTCAATCAAGGCCCGCACGCGGGTCGACATGTGTCGGGCGTGCGGATACAGCAGCATGAATGGTCGAGAGCTGCCGCCGAGATCTTTCAGCACCTCTACCAGCGTGCCATCGCGCAAGTCGTCCTCGACCACGAAGCGATAGGTCTGGAATAGGCCGGCGCCGGCGCGGGCGAGCGTTGCACCGCCGAGCACGTCTTCGGATGCCGCGTATGTGCCGGTGGTGATCACGTTCACGTCTTCGCCATTCTGGCGGAAGGTCCACGGAATGCGGCGCCCGCTGCTTGGGCGTTCAAACTGGATGCACTCATGCCCGAGCAGATCGTCGAGCGACTTTGGCGTGCCGCGCCGCCTCAGGTAGTCCGGTGTGGCGACGACCACCAGTTCCGCATCTTCGAGCTTGCGGGCAATGAGTGCCGAATCGTCGGGTGCGCGCCCGCGAATCGACAGATCATAGGTGTCGTCGGCGAAGTCGACGTTCCGGTTGCTGATGTGGACGTCGATCTCGACTTCGGGAAAGCGCTCCCGGAACGCGGGAAGCACCGGCAGCACGCGATAGTGCGCGTAGGGCGTGGGCAGGCTGATGCGCAGGCGTCCAGCGGGCGTCGCATGCTGGCCGCCGATGTGCCGCTCGGCCTCTACCAGCAGCGCAAGCGCTGCGCGGCTCTGCTCGAAGTACGCCCTGCCTTCATCCGTCAGACGGATCTGGCGCGTCGTGCGCACGAAGAGACGAATGTTGAGGCGCTCTTCAAGGCGTGAAACGCTGCGGCTTACCGCAGCGGGTGTGACGCCCGCAGCCACCGCGGCCGCCGTGAAGCTGCTGAGCTCCGCGGCCAGGCAAAAGAGTTCGATGCTGCCAAGTTGCAGATCGTCGAATTGACGCTTCATGGTCGTTGACACCGTGTCATGACTGTCGTTGCGAGGTACGCGCGATGCGCCGCCGGTGCGGTGGCAGTCGTGTGCATCAAGCCATGCCCAAGGCAGGAAAGCGGGGCGTCACATGCGTGGCGAGTTCCTCGAGCACGGCTTCGGCGGGGCGATTGCCATATTTCAGGTTGAACAGGACATGGTTCGCGCCCGCGCGTTCGAGCGTTTCGAGGTGCCGCATCAGCCAGCTGCGGCCCAGGCGATGGCCGCCGTGGATCGGGGTGGGAGAGACGTCGGGATCGGCAGTCAGGTCAATGTGATAGGGCTGCGCAAAAGGCTTGAATGTGCCCGGCGACGTAGCCGCGACGGTGTCATGCCACTGGCGAATCACCTCCACCTGGAGATCCATGCGGCGCGGGTACGTGATCCAGCCGTCAGCCTTGCGCGCGATCCAATCGATCGATTGCTGGCTGTGGCCGGTCACGATGAGCGGCACGCGTCGGGCAACCGGCTTGGGGACCAGGTCCGCGTCATGCAACGTGCCGTATGTGCCGTGGATTTGTGGATAGGCGTTGCCCCACACGTGTTCAAGGTAGGCAACCTGTTCCTGGAACAACGCGCCACGTTGGGCGTGTTCTACGCCAAACGCCGGAAACTCTATAGCGCGGTCGCCGGAGGCAATCCCCATGACCAGTCGGCCTCCCGTCAGCCTGTCTATGCTGGCTGCCGCTTTGGCCGTGTGCAGCGGGTGCCGTAGCGGCAGCACGATGGCTGCGGTAAAGAGCGCAATCGATGACGTCTGACCGGCGACGTATCCGAGCCACGTCCAGGGATCGAAGATCTGGCCGAGGTCACCAAAGGATGGGTCGCGCAACGGCACGTCCCGCACGCCCAGCGAGGCGAATCCCGCTTGCTCGGCCCGCTTCGCCAGCCGGATCTGGTCGACCATCGTGGGCGCATCGCCCGGGTACGACTCGATCGCGAACAGTACACCGAGCGTCAGGCGGCCGGGTGCGAACATGCGCGAGAACCCGGGGTTGGTCTGGGGCAGGGTGTCAGAGGGGTTCAGCATGGCGTCCTCCGGTGCTGGCATGGCGGGTGTTCCCTTCGTGCGCCGGACGCCAGATGAAGGTATAGGGGAGCTCGTCGAGCTCGGCGGCGTCGAGCCATAGGGCTTGCGGCAACTCGTCGGCCCAGTGATCTTGCGCTGCGCTTGCAGCTTCAGGTGCGTGGAATGTCATGGCGGCTAATCAAGAGGAGTGAGTGGCACCCGAGATTCCGCAATGCATCCGCGACGGGTGGATGCTCACAATTCTGGGCAATCGGTCGCACGGGATCATCGGGGTCAGCCGCAAATCATTTGTTCCGCTGCATTGATAGTGCATCGGCCGTGGGTATCGACTGGCTTGTTACATGGCGTAGAAAGACACGTTCCGCCGGCGCCGTTTATCTGCCGCGTTCGCTCCCCTACAGTGCGATCCAGGGCAGTCGGTTGCACCCGCCCAAGGAGAAAATCATGACCGCGTCATCTACGCAGGCGACCGTGGACTGCGCCCACCAGCGCATCCTTCAACTGTTGCAGACTTACCTGGACGCCATCTACGACGGGGATGTCGGCGCATTGCAGTCGACTTTTCATCCCGAAGCGTTGCTGTTTGGCGAAGTGCGCGGCGAAATTGTGCAGAAGACGCTTGGGGTTTATCTGCAGGGCGTTGCCAGCCGCGAAAGCCCGGCGTCGCGCAATGATCCCTACGGCATGTCCATCCTGTCGGTAGAGGTTCTCGGCAAGATGGCGTCGGCCAGAGTCCGCGTGAAGGTGTCGGGCAACAACTACTATGACTTCCTCTCGATGTTGAAAATTGGCTGTGACTGGGTCATCGTCAACAAGCTCTACACGCACATCGAGGAGCGAGCCGAGTGATCGTCAGTGCGGCGCTAGGCCGCCTGAACCTCGCTTTGCGCCTGCAGTGTCTTCACGAGGCGCTCGCCATGCATCTGCGCTGAGTCGCAGACAAGCTTCTCCGCCTGCGCGGCGTCGCCGCTCAGGATTGCCGCCGCCATCTGCTCGTGCTCGTCATAGATCGCCTGCGAATACTCCATCAGTTTCGTGGTCAGGAGGATATAGAGCAGGACCGGATCGCTGATCAGTCCGTACTGGACAATGAGCCGCCGATGGCCCGACAGCGCGACGACGGTCTTGTGGAAGGCGAGGTCGGCCTGGGCGATGCGTCGGGGATCCTTGTCCCCGATGGCGGACTTCAGGTCCGCCAAGGCGTTGAGCAGGCGCGCGCGGCCCGCCTCATCGATGCGCGCGGCGGCCAGCCGTGCGGCCATCCCTTCCAGGTTGCTGCGCAGCGTATAGAGTTCCCAGGCGTCCTCTGCGGAAAGCGACACAACTTCCCAGCCGGTGTAGGCGTGCTGGATGAGCAAGCCTTCGTTGGCCAGACGTTGCATGCCCGCGCGAACCGTCGAGCGGGAAAGTCCGATCTGTGTTGCGAGGGATATTTCCGTGAGCCTGGAACCCGGCGCCAGATCTCCGGAGAAGATGGCGTCGCGAATCCAGTCGGCAGCCTGTCGGTCCAGGCTGCGCTTGTCAATTTCAACGCGAGTACTCATTTTTGCTCGATTTGCCAGGCGGGAATTGTGACTCCATCGGCATAACCGGACGCTGTGGTCAGATTCCGGTCTCCGAGGGCGCCATGCCCGACATGATACCGCCGTGAGGAAAGGCGCTTGTTAATTGTAGGCAATGATTTGTTAACAATCAGCGCGCTCATAGCCTGCCGTTCGCACGCCGCAGCTCGTACGCCTTCAGGTTCATCCAGCACAGGCGATGCACGGTATCGTCCAGCCCATGGGCCCTGACACGGCCGAGCATGTACCCGACGATATGTTCGCCCTCGATCGACGATTTCCTTTCCAGGTCGCGCAGGATCGATGGCACGTAGGCCGATGCCTTGTTGGCAAACAACTGCCGGTACTCCGCGAGAAAGGCCTCGGTCATTGGATACCCCTCGCGCGCGGCCACTTCGGCGTGGGTCGACAGCACCTGATAGAAGAGGTCGGTGCCGCCCGCTACCTGGGCAATTTCGCCAACACTTGCGCGCAGGAGCGTCGTGACCGTCGCCACGGTGGACAGATGGACAAGCTTCTCCCACATATTGCGCATGATGTCGGGAACGGCGCTCGCGACCACGCCCTCCGCAGGAAACGCGCGTTGAAGCGCCTGAACCCGCTCGCTCAGGATGCCGGACTGTTCGCCGAACTTGATATAGCACCAGTCGTTCAGGTGCTGGATCGTTCCGTCGCTATCGAGCGTGACAATGATCTTCGCAAGGCCACCGAGCACACGCTCGGCCCCGAAAGCGGTGTTGAGCTTGTCGATATGGGCCATGCCATTCAGAAGCGGCAGGACGGCCGTATCGGGCCCTACGGCAGGGCGGATGGCTTCGATCGCGGAATCCAGGTCATAGGCCTTGCTGGTCAACAGCACGATATCCCAGTGTCCCCCAAGCTCCTCCTGCGTGACGGTTTTCACGGGGGCGTGGAAATCGCCATACTGGCTTCGGATGTTCAGGCCATCGCGTTCGAGAATGGCTCGCCGGGCCGGACGCACGAGAAAGGTGACGTCGGTACCTTGCTGGACCAGTCGGCCACCGTAGTAGCCGCCAATTGCGCCGGCACCCAGTACTAGAATTCGCATGAAGTTCTCCATCAAGAATGTCGTGTTCGCAGCAGGGGAAGCATTTTCATGCTTCCCCGGGTCAGGCGTCTTCTCGGAGCAGACGCTGTGGCATGGCGAGGAGCAGCAGCACGGAGCCGAGCACCAGGATCGCGGCGAAGGTGTACAAGCCGTAGTCCAGCGAGCCCGTCGTGGTTTTCACCCATCCGAGGACGGACGGGCTGGCAAAGCCGCCAATCAGTCCGATGCTGTTGATGACCGCAATGCCGCCGGCAGCGCCAGCACTGGAAAGGTACGAGGTCGGGATCGTCCAGAACAGTGGCATGGCAGTCAGGATACCCAGGGTAGTGATCGACAGCACAGTCAGTGCGAGGGTGAGGCTGTCATGCACGTACGTCACGGTCACCAGGCCGAGCGCTGCCACGATCATGCCCGATGCAACGTGCCAGCGGCGCTCGCGCGTCCTGTCCGAATGCTTGCCGATGACAACCATGCCGGCGGTCGTGATGCCGTACGGAATCACGGTCAGCAAGCCGATATGCAGGGGGTCGGTCACGTTGTAGCTGCGGATCATCGCCGGGAGCCAGAAGCTGATGATGTAGAGGCCGGCCGCAATCGCAAAGTAGATGGCCGACAGTGCATACAGCCGCGGATCCCGAAGGGTTCTCCAGAAGGTGGCGTCGTGGCCATGGCCGCCCGTCGTACCCACGGCGTGGATGACGACCGCTCTTTCCCTGGCGGAGAGCCACTTGGCGTCGGCCGGCTTGTCGGCGAGTACGAAGTAGACAAAGACACCCAGGATGATGGAGGGAATGGCTTCGATGATGAACAGCCATTGCCAGCTGGCGAGTCCTGAGGCGCTGCCCATATTCGCCATGATCCAGCCGGACAGCGGCCCGCCGATGACGCCCGACACGGCGATGGCCGACATGAAGACCGTGATGATCTTCCCGCGCATCGTCGGGGGGAACCAGTAGGTCAGGTAGAGCACAATGCCCGGAAAGAAACCGGCCTCGAAGGCGCCGAGAAGGAAGCGGGCCACGTAGAACTGCGTGGGCGTGGTGACAAACGCGAAGCTTCCTGAGATCACGCCCCAGACAATCATGATGCGCATCAGTGTCTTGCGTGCGCCAATTTTCTCGAGCAGGAGGTTGCTGGGCACCTCGAACAGGAAATATCCGATAAAGAATATGCCGGCGCCAAGCCCATACACGGCATCTGAAAAGCTGAGGTCCTGCTTCATCTGGAGCGCGGCAAAACCGATGTTCACGCGATCCAGATAGGCGAACACATAGCAGATGAAGAGGAACGGGATAATGCGCCACGTCACCTTGGAATAGGCGCGCTGCACATCGTCGTGTGTGTGAGCGGGTGCCGTGCCTGGCAATACCGCAGAGGGGGAGGCCGTCTTCATGATTGCTCTCGCTATCCGTTCAGTTTGTCTATTCGGTGGCTTCCGGGAGGAGCCTGCTGTGTCGATCCACAACAGGTCTCCGCTCCGTCCCGGAAGTTGCGTCGAGGGGTGAGGCAGGCGCGGCGGGAAGGGCCACGCCCATGCTGTTGCGCCTGCGGCGCGCGCGGTGCCGGGCCTGCAGGACCTACAGGCCCAGATGGCTCCGGCGTACTTTCGGGGGATGGGCGCGCAGGACGTCTTCGATCGGATCGCAGCCCCAGCCCGGGGCATCCGGAACCTGAATGGCGCCATTCACGATCTCGGGGTTTCGGGTGAACAACTGGTCATCCCAGGCCAGCCGATCCACATCCACCTCCATCACGCGCAGGTTGGGCACCGCTGCGGCAAAATGAACGTTCATCATCGTCGACAGATGGCTGTAGAAGTTGTGCGGCGCGATGTTGACGTCAAAGGCATCCGCCACGTTGGCGATCTTCATGGCTTGCCATACGCCGTTCCAGACCGCATCGATGATGGCAACGTCCATCGATTGCGCCTGGAAATAGGGCAGGAACTGGCGGATGCCGAACAGCGTTTCGCACGCGGCAATCGGTGCGTGGCTGCGCTGGCGGATATACGCCATGGCGTCAGGGTTGTAGATGTCGAGTTCCACCCAGAACAGGTCGAAATCGCTGATCGCCTTGATCAGCGAAAGGTAACCCTCGGTACGCGCGTTGAAGTTCAGGTCCACCAGGATATCGACGTCGGGGCCAGCGCCGTCGCGAAGCGCCTCAAGGTGCGCGCGCAGGTTACGCAGCAACGCTTTGTCGACATTGAGGGACGGCGCGTACGGGGAACCAAATCCGGCCATCCACTGGCGCGGCTTGCCATTTTCATTGACGAACAGATTGGTCTTTAGCGCGGAAATCCCGGATGCCCGGGCGTCTTCGCCGGCCTTCTTGACGCCGTCCAGATCAACGATGGCAGGCGGGTACAGCGTGGGATGGCTGATGCGCCAGGTGGCGCAATGCGACCAATAGATCGGGATGCTGTCTCGATGTTTGCCGCCCAACAGCTGGTAAACCGGCACGCCGAGGCTCTTGGCTTTCGCATCGAGCAGGGCGTTTTCGATGGCGCCGATTGCCTCGGCGCTGAGCCCATGCGGCGCAGGGCGCAAGGAGGCGGCCAGCCGGCCATAGGCCTCCTCGTGGTCATACACCGACTTGCCGATCAGGCGAGCGCCCAATTGTTCGATCACGCCGGTCAAGCCGGGGGGGCCGAACGACTCGTCGTACTCGCTCCAGCCCACAGTCCCGTCAGACGTCACCACCTTCAGGAAGTAGTAGTTCCGCCATCCGGCGTCGCAGGAGAGGGTTTCAAAGTGCTCAATTCGCATGATGTTCGCTCACTTCCTTGTTGATAGTTAATTGTTAACAATTAATCTAGGTTGAAGGGGGCCGGGCCGCAAGCATGGTTAACCCGAGAATCGATCTGATGTGGCGTAATGAGCGCTTTTGTGCTGACTACGCGGCGGCGCGCTCCAGGCGGGGCGTGGGGCGCGGCCCGTGGGAATTGCTCTTAACGGAGGCGGAGGGAGGGCGTGGCCGACGGAGAGGGCGGCTCTGCCGTCCACCCCGCATGACTCAAGGATGACGACCGCACAACGTGCGGCGATACAGGGGATATTCGATGCTTGTCAGGTCACGCCCCCGGCGAACGTACGCGATTCGCCGGGGCGTTAATCAATCCAGCACGCCCTTAGTCGTAGTAAGCCGGGAGCAGCTTCAACTTGTCGGATTGCTTCTTGTCGTGATTGATGAAGAGCTTCGCCTTGTACGTTGCCATCAACTGCCTGACTTTTTCCATTGAAGCGATGGATTCAGGGCTATTCGTATTCAAGGATGGAACGATGTTCTTCTCGAAATTCCCTTCCAGGTGAACGACATCGCCGGAAAGGATGATGAAGCCGGCGTTCTTGAGATGGACCAGCAGTGACTGGCTGCCGGGGGTGTGCCCTGGCGTGGAAACCAGCATGACGCTCCCGTCGCCAAACACATCGGTATCACCATCGACGAGCTGAAGGTTCTTCGGCGTTCCCAGGAGTTTGCGCGCCAGTGCCATCAATTGATTGACATTATCGTTTGGCCCGTTCGGAGAGTAGATCCACTGATACTCCGCCCGCTGCATCATGATCCTGGCGCTGGGGAACAACCGCACGTTACCGATGTGGTCGCCATGCGTGTGCGATATCGCGACGCGCGTGATGTCGCCTGGCTTCAGGTTGATTTCAGCGAATTGATCGGTCAGCGTCTTATCGAGGTGATAGACGATCAATTTAGGAAGCGTGGACCACCCTTTGGGGTCGTTGAATGCTTCTTCAGGAACACCGGTATCCCAAAGCAGCCATTCGTCTCCATGCTTAACCAGCCAGCAAGTGGATGAGAATTCGATACTGCGCCCAGCGTTCGCGCCGGGCGTCCATACTGACTCGTCGTTTGCAAGGGAGCGACCGCAATCCAGCCGGAACAGCTTCTCGGCGACCCCCGCCCTGGCGGGATCAGGGAGCGTTGTGGCGGCGTGGGCGGCTGGCACCCCTTCGAGTACGAACATACAGGCAGCCAGGATAAACGCCCCCGCCAATTTTGCTTGTCTCAGCATGATCAATCCTTTCTTCAGAATGCACGCCGCACATCACGGCGCAATAACGTAACAACGGAGAAACTGCCGAGACAAACCAAACGCGTCTTGTCAGCCATTCGATAAATTCACTGCCCGCGCAAGACCAGTGGCTTGCCCTTCTCAACGATGTAGTGAGCAATCGCCTTGAACCGCACGCTGCCGGTATTGCACACGTTATGCATTTCGCCTTGCGCGAATTGCAGCGGCCGCCCGGCTTTCAGATGCAGATCCGATTTTTCATCGAACTTCACGACTGCCTCGCCTTCCTCCACATAGGCGCTTTCGATTCCTGGATGCGCATGCCGGCCGGTGCAGGCCCCTGGCTCGAGTTCCGCAATCACGCTCACCGTTTGGTAGCCCTGGGGAAAGTCGATCGTCTGCAGTGGTGTGCGCGTCTGAGCAAACACACTGGTGCTGCTCAGCGCACACAGCATCATGGCAGTGGAAAGTGCAGCCAACGGGCGTGTCACGGGTGACATTTGTCTTCTCCTCAATGAAATCATTGTTATCAGGTCGTTGCCTGGGAAAAGACTTTAGGGGTGCGTTTTAGCGGGATAAAGGCACGGCGATGAACATGAATTGATACATCACGGAACAAGTCCGTTGCCCAGCGCATCGAGCGATGCGGTCACGGGCGCGATAGGCAGGCGCAACGTGAACCACGTGCCGCTCGCGTCCCGTTGCCAGGACACCGCCGCATCGAGGGCAGACGCGCGGCGTTGCATGTTGGCGAGCCCTCTGCCGCCATGTGCCGGGGGCGCCCCGGCGGGAGAGAAGGGCGTGCCGTTGTCATGTACACGCACCAGTACCGCGTCGTCATCGCGGCAGGTCTGCACGCGGATCGCGGTCGCGCGGCTGTGCTTGAGCACGTTTGTGAAGACCTCCTGCAGGATGCGCAGGATGTGAAGCGCGCTCTGGGCGCCGAGCCATTGCAGCGGCGGGATGTCGTCGACCTCCCACGCGAGCGAGATGCCGGCGGCTTCGAGTCGCGACCCCAACCGGTAGCGCAAGGTGGCCAGCAGGAGCAACAGATCCGTCGATACCGGCTCCAGCGAATCAATCGTCAGCTTGAGGTCGTCGATGCATTCCCGCAGCACCTGGGCGATATCGTCGGCGCGCGCCGTGCCGGAGGCGTCTTTCTCGACCATGCGCAAGGCACTGATCAAGGATGAACCGAGGCCGTCATGCATGTCCTGCAGCAGCCGCTGCCGCTCGCGCGTCAGGGTCTCGCGGCGCTCCACGTCGCGTAGTTGCCGATGGCTTTCCAGCAGTTCCGCTTCCCGCTGCGCCAGACGCAGCGACAGATTGGCGTTGGCCTGCGCGACCTCATCCAGCGCGCTGATGTAGCGGCGATACATCAGGACCATGAACAGCAGCAGCTGCACGCATCCCAGGTAGGACAGCAGGTAGATGCCATCGATATCGATGCGGTAGTTCTGCAGCAGCAGGTCGTGCAGGGCGATCGGCGTGCTCATCGCATTCCAGGCCGAAAACGTCATCGCCTCGCGCGACCTGGCTCGCCAGGCGGCCCGCAACGCCGCGATCGATACCACGAGATTCAGCCCCACCAGCAGCAACTGGGACAGCGGGTAGAGGAACACCACATGCGTGAGCCACGACAACGGCAGCGTGCTGGTGGCCAGGAACACCACCGAGCCGTACAGCGCTGTCTCCAGGCGCCGGTAGCGCAGGCCCAGATATCGGAAGATGAACAGGTAGCAGGCCAGGATCAGCCAGGCGATGCTGTTGAACGCCAGCCAACTGAACCAGGCCTCCGGAATCGGCAATGGCTCCTGGCCGACCAGATACTGGAGCGTGTGCAGGAAATAAGCACCTGCGGCCAGGAAGCACAGCAGGTAGCGCGTTTCGTCCCGGCGCCGGAGCCAGACCAGCAGGGAGAAGATGCCCACCGCAAGCAGGCCGCCGCTGGACAGGTAGGGAAACTGGGTCTGGAGGAAACTGCGTACCGCGAAGCGCCAGAACAGGTCCTCGCGCGTGCCGATCCGCACGGACGACAGCGCGGCGCCGACCTGGCCCATGACATCGATACGGATGACGATGTCGCGCGGCGCGTGCCCGAGCGCGATCCACAAGGGGTAGTTGTAGCCGTTCCACACCGGCCCACCGCGAGACTGCCAGAGCTGCTCGCCGTCTGCATACACGGTGAGACGTCCCACGGTCTGCCAGCGCGGTGCATAGAGGTAGAGGGGCTCACCGGCAGCGGTCGTGGCGGTGGCCGCCGGAAGCGCCAGTTTCACCCAGACTGTCTCGATGTGGCCTGACCCCACCTCATCGGGGGTCACGTGGCGCGGCACCACCATCGGCAGCGGCGTGTCCTGCCATCCTTCGCCAGTGGCGGGCAGGGCGAGCTGCGGCGGAAGCCGGTCGAGCGTGCCGCCGGGCGTGATCCGGAGCTGCGCCGAGGTGATGTGCCAGGGGAGGGCCTGCGCCAGAGCGCCGTGCAGCGAACCTGCAAGCAGCATGGCCAGGACGAGGGGGAGCCACCGTCGGCGCCACCGTCGGCGCCACCGTTGGAGCCACGGTTGCCATGCTGGCCTGCCAGCGCCGTCAGGCATCGCGCAGCAGCCCGTGTTGCCGGGCCACGTTGATGGCCTCGACCTTCGAATGGACGTCCAGCTTGACGTAGATGCGTCGCACATAGGTCAGCAGCGTATGTCGCGATACACCAATCCGTTGGGCGATCTCGTCGTGGGAGAAGCCACGCGTGATGTCGTTCAGGACTTCGACTTCGCGCGGGGATAGCGCGGAAGGCTTCGGGCCTGCTGGTGCCTGGGGGGCTTGCACCGGCGCGCCAGCAGGCGGCGCCTGCAGGCGGGACAGCACCTGGCGGGCGATCAGCGGGCTGATCGGACTGCCGCCCTGATGCAGCGACCGCAGCTCGCGCACGATATGCGCCGCCGTGCTGTCCTTGAGCAGGTAGCCGGTGGCGCCCGCAGCAATCGACTGCATGACGTGGCTTTCGTCGCCGAAGACGGTGGCCACCATCACATCGCAGCGCGGCCACGCCACGCGTGCCGCGCGGATGGCATCGATGCCGGACCCATCGGGCAGCCCCAGGTCGACGACGAGGATGTCGGCAGCGGGGGCGGATTGCAGCAGCGCCAGTCCGTCGCGCAATGTCGTGACGGCGCCAGCGGTGAGCATGTCGGGGGCGCCGGACAGGGCCTCGAGGAATGCCGTGCTGAAACGGGCATCGTCCTCGATCAGGGCGACGCGGATGGGCGAGTCAAGCGGCGGGGCGTGGTCAGGTGGCACGGGAGGTCGGATGCGAAACGAACAGGTCGAGGCACGACATGCAACGGCCCGTGCTGCCGCTACGCCCCCACGATCGTTGGGCATGACGACATGTCGCACGATCTGGGGACATACAGCCCGAAAACCCAAGGCTATGATCCAGCCGGATTGTTGCACGCGTGGGACCGGATGCAAAGCCGGCGCACGTGGGCATGCACCAAAACAACAGGCTCGGCGAGCCAGCAGACTATCGAACGGGGAAGGGGTCGCAGATGAAACGGGAAAGCTTGGTCAAGGCATGGGCAGCCCTGGCGGTCAGCGTCGCACTGGGGGCGTGCGGCGGGGATGGGGGAAACAATGGGGGGAACGGCACGGGCAGTGGAGGCAGTGGGGGCGGTAACGGCGGTGCGGTGACGCCGGACACGCCATCCACGCCGGGCACGCCGGAGACACCGGCGACGCCCCAGGCCGTGACGTACCTGGGCGTGATTAGCTTTGGCGATACGCTTGCCGTGACGCTGGATGCCCCGGCCGCTGGTCAGGTGCGAATCCGCTTCTCCGATTCGGCGTTCGGCCTGTCCGGCGCGGTAATCGGCCACTACGTCAAGAACGGCAACATCTACACCGTCAGCACACTCGAGGCCGACAGCGCCGAACCACCGCCGGCATTCGTGACCGCGCTGCTGGGCGCGGTGACGGCGTCGTTCACGGTGTCCGGCACCACGCTGACGGGCGAGATCACCGGCCTGCCGAAGCAACTCGGCGATGGCAAGCTGTCGGGGCAGGTCACGGCGAGCAGTGTCAGCACGCCGGTGACGGCGGCCGAACTGACCGGTACCTACACGTTCCTGCGCGGGCAATCCACGTATTACACGAGTTCGGGGAATCTCCAGGTGCAGTACGGCATGGGCGGGCAGATGCGCGTGGGCGCCGATGGCACGGTGCGGATGTGCCAGGCTGGCCCGTACAGCGACACCTGCAGCATGGGCTATGCCGGCACCCTGGCGCTGGCGGACCAGACGCGCTACCCGGGCGCCTATACGCTGACGTTGGGCGGCAAGCTCTGGGGACAGGTGTTCCCGCTGAGGGTGAACGGTGTGACATCGCTGTACCTCGACCACCTTCAGCTCGATACTGGCGGCAACCGCATCACCGGAACGGGCGTCTTCCGGCCCGCCCAGACGCTGACGGCCAGCCAGGCAGCAGGGCAGTGGGCCTGTCGGCAGCCGGGTGTGTCGTATGCCGCTGTCACGGGCCTCGGCATCCGGGCCGCGCTCGATGGCTCGATGCAGGAAGAGGTGCTGACCATCTCCGACACGGGGCAGGTCACCAGTGCCGGGACCGGGCAGGTTGCCTCACTGACGCTGAATCAGGCCAATAACCTGCTGGGCTTCTCATCCCCGGCCGCCATCCCGGGCATCATGTACGCCGACTGGATCGTGCCGGCGGTCCCGCCCAGCAACGTCACCGGGCTGCGCACGCAGGTATTCATGCCGCTCGACGAGAACAGCATGGCCTACTACGCCGAGGTGACCAGCAAGCCGACCGATCCAGTGAACTGGACCTTCCTTGTGCAAGGTACCTGCCGGAAGCGTTAGCCGCCGCCGGCCGGCGCGACATCGGCCCGCGATCCTGCCCGGTTGCGGCCCGGTTGCGTGGCGTGCTGTTCACCGTGCAAAAGGCCTTGCCGCTGCTGGTCGATGGCGCGTCCGTGGTGCCGACCGGCTCCACGGTGTCGATCCAGGACACTGCCAACTTCAGCGTCTACAGCGCCAGCAAGGTTGCCGTGCGCAATTTCGCCCGCTCCTGGGCGCTGGACCTGAAGGACCGCGCGATCCGCGTCAACGTCGTCAGCCCCGGCCCGATCCGAATATGGCGGCCTGGCGCAGATCTGAGCGCACAGGCGAACACCCGCCCGAGACAGCACGGCGACGCCTTCGGCAGGAATCGTCCGCCTATCGGACTATCGGGCTATCGGCCTATTGGCTTATTGGCTTATTGGGCTATTGGCCTACTGGGCGGGAATGGTGATCAACGGCAGCGGCTCCTTGCTGCCGGTATCGGTCAAAGTGAAGAACAGCATGATGGCCGAGAGCGCCCGTTTGGTGGTCAGGTCGCCCTGGTTGATCCAGAACCAGTAACCTCGGTAGTGCACGGCGGCATAGGCTTCCATCGGCTTTTCCTTGCCGCTGTGAATCCGTACGGCGCCCCGCTGCGCCTGCTCGGTGGTCTGCGCGAGGCCAGGCAGCGCGCTGTGATCTTTCAGGTGGGCCTCGGGAACCTCCAGGTAGCTGGAGAAGGCAAGCATGATCTGCAGCATCGAGCGGCTGTTCACCGACAGTTCGTCCTCCGCGCCACGGGCCGGCGAATACCTGAGCGTGAACTTCTGCGTCGTGGCGGGCAGCTTCAGCAGGCGGCGGATCTCCACCACCTTGTCCACGATGTCCGCAGGCATGTCTTCGCGCCGGAACAGCAGTACGCCGATGGATCCCTTGACCTTGTCTTCCTCCACCCGCATGGAGAACGCGCCGGCGGCCTGCACATCGCGCATCAACTCGATGGCGCGCAGGAACTCCGGGTCCGCCTCGCGCACCATGCCTGCAGCGGTTGCGCGATTGCGCACGCCGTTGAGCGACTCCACCGTCATGCCCAGCACAAAGTCGGCGGCGTAGCCGCTCTGGAGCATCAGGAAGATGTTCTTGGGATCGATGGGCTCCATCAGCCCTCGCACGAATTTCTGGCCAGTCGCAGGCGTGTAGGTGATGGTGGGCCGGTCTGTATAGACGCCTTGCACGCCCGTAGCCAGGAAGTTGCCCTGTACCGCGCTCGCCGTCGAAGCGGTGCCGCTCACAGAAACCCCCGCTTGCAGCGAGTAACCGCTAACCACCGATGCCACGTCCACGAAGATCGGCAGGTCCACGTAGCGGAGCTTGACGATGTTCAACAGGGTTTGCTGTTTCCAGGAGTCGGCGATCGCCGCGCTGTAGTCGAAGCGGTCCGCCACGATGGTCGTGGGGCCAATGGAGGTACAGCCGGGGAGTAGTGCGAACGCCCCGAGCCACACGCCGAGCCAAACGCCGCGCTTCGGGGCGACGCGGCTGGCGGGGTCGCGAGTGGTGTCGGGCAGACTTTTGTGGGGTGTGGGCTGCATGGCTGCGCTGATTGCTGCCTTTTCGGTGATCGGTCGCGAAAGCGCGCGAACCGATTTGAAGCGGATTTTCCTCCAAGGGCGACCGAATCGCCAAGGAGAATGCGCTGTCCTCCTGCCGCAGCGGCCCCCGCCCTGGCGCCCCCTAGCGTCCCCTAGCGCCCCCTGGCGCCGGCCACGCGCGCGGCAGGCTCCGCGAGGGTTTGCTCGAGTACCCGCAAGACTTCCTTCGCAGTGTTCTCGGAATGCTCGCGCAGGATCTGCGGCAGTCGCGCACGGCCCGCTTCGCGCAGGGCGGCCATGATGGCCTCGTGCTCCTCGTGCGATTCCTGCCAGCGCAGCATGTCGGTGTTGGCCGCGCCCCGCGCGCGATGCACCTTGCTCATCAGCGTGGCGTAGATGCCGGACAGCACGGCGTTGTCCGCGCTGTCGACAATCAGCTGGTGGATTTCCTGGTTGATGCGGAAGTAGTCCGTGCGCCGGCTGGCTGCATGCGCGTCGATCATGGCCTGGTGCTTGCGCTCGATCCTGGCGAGCGCCGCGTCGCTCATGCGCCGGGCCACCAGTTCACCGGCATGGGCTTCCAGCCCATGCAGCATTTCAAAGGTCTCGCGCAATTCCTCCAGGTCCAGCGGCGCCACGCGATAGCCGATGTATTGGCGATGCAGCACCAGCCCTTCCGACACCAGCACCTTCAGCGCTTCACGCAGGGGCGTCTTCGAAACGTCGAACGCTTCGCAGAACGCCTTTTCGTCGATGCGGACCCCGGGCGGCAGCTCGCCTTCCTGAATCATCGTGCGCAGCCGCGCCGCGATTTCGGCGGACATGCCAAGAGTGCGGAGTCGGGCGGTTTTGGGCAGCGCTTGTGTCACGGACATCACCAGAATGGGGAAATTGCACTGAAGCGAAGCGTATCACACCCGGAATTGGTGCTTACCCTATGCATATAAATCAATGACTTACACGCGTTGTAATTACAGATTACGTATCCTATACTCCGTCCAGTTGCGCGACACCCAGAACAGAAACGCCTCGACAACGCAGCACCCAAGGAGCAAGGAGACCCCCGTCATGCCATCCACGAGCCAGGCCGCCACGATGCCGGCCACGCGCAGCACCGTCCGCTGGAAGATCTTCCTGATGATGCTGTTCCTGATCGCGATCAACTACATCGACCGCGCGTCGTTGTCCGTGGCCATGCCGCTGATCGCGAAGGAGTTTGACCTCAGCCCCACCATGCAGGGCCTGATCCTCAGTTCGTTCTTCTGGACCTATGCCCTGATGCAGGTGCCGGGCGGCATGCTGGCGGACAAATACAAGCCGCGCATCGTGATTGCCTGCGCCACCGTGTTCTGGGGCGCCTTCCAGGCCATGGCCGCCGTGTGCACCAGCGCCACGGCGCTCCTGCTGACCCGCCTGGGCCTCGGTGCCGCCGAGGCGCCGATCTATCCGGCCGGCGGCAAGCTCAATGCCATCTGGATGACGCAGAACGAACGCGGCCGTGGTGCCACGCTGCTCGACGGCGGCGCGCCGCTTGGCGCGGCACTGGGCGCGATCATCATCACCTGGCTGATTGCCGCGCTCGACTCCTGGCGCCTGGCCTTCGTCGTAGCCGGCGTGGGCACCGTCATCGCCGGCGCCGTGGCCTGGTGGTACATCCGCAATTCCCCGCGCCAGCACGCCGGCGTCAACGAACTCGAGGCACGCTATATCGAGGAAGCCCAGGCCAGCGAGCATCGCGCCGAGCCGGACAACCTCTCGGGCCGTTCGCTCGATTTCTTCAAGTACCGCTCGGTCTGGTGCATGGCCATCGGCTGGATGTGCTTCAACTCCGTGTTCTACGGCCTGCTCACCTGGATGCCCAACTACCTCAACAAGGTGCACGGCTTCGACATCAAGGCGATGGGCGGTGCCAGCTTCATCATCTTCTTCAGCGGCTTTGTGGGCGAGTTGGTTGGCGGCTGGATCGCGGACAAGTGGAAGGAGGCCGGCGGCCGCCCCAACGTGGTGATGCGCACCCTGTTCGGCATTGCCGCCGTGGTCGCCACGGTGTCGATCTTCTCCGTGGCCTACGTCACCAACGCCACGGTGGTCGTGGCCCTGCTGTCGTGCACGCTGTTCTTCCTGCGCTGGTGCGGCCTGTTCTGGTGCATCCCGTCGATCCTGGGCACCCGTGACAAGATCGGCTTCCTGGGCGGCGTGATGAACCTGGGCGGCAATATCGGAGGCATCTGCGTGCCGATCATCGTCGGCATGATCGTGCAGTTCACCGGCTCGTATTTCCTGGCGCTGATGTTCTTTGCTGCCGCCGGCGTGGGCCTGCTGCTGTCGTCCACGGCGATCGACTACGAAAAGAAGATCCCGGTCTGACGGGCATCGGCTGGAGGAGACCAATATGCAACGATTCCGCCCCGTCGTGGCGGCACTGCTGGCCGCTGGCGCCTTGCTGGCACAGCCGGCCATGGCTGCCACCGCCACCGCCACCACCGCCGCCACCGGTACCACCGAGGGCATTCCCACCGCACAGCCCGAGTCGGTCGGCGTGGATTCCACGCGGCTCGTCGCCTTGTCCGAGTGGATCCGGCGCGACCAGCTCGACGTGCGCAGCCTGCTCGTCATCAAGGACGGCAAGATCGTCTTCGAGCGCTACGGCGACGGCCTCTCCCGGGACTACAACCACGAGCTGTACTCCGTCACCAAGTTCATCAGCGCGCTGCTGGTGGGCACGCTGGTCGGTGACGGCAAGCTCAGCGCGAGCGACGCGCCCGCCCCCAGGCTGGCGGCCGCACGTCCCGACCTCGCCCCGTCACTGGCGGACAAGCAGCAGATCCAGCTGCGGCACCTGATGTCGATGTCGAGCGGCCTGTCGTACAAGCTGGTGGAAGGCACCGACACGCTGTACTACGGCGTGCCGGACCGCCTCAAGGTGGCCGCGTCGGCCAGTGTGCGGGCCAAGCCCGGTACGGAGTTCGACTACATCGACGTGAATCCCGTGCTGGTCGGCGCCACGATCAGCCAGGTCACGGGCATGCCGGAGCAGCAGTACGCCGCGCAGCGCCTGTTCAAGCCGCTGGGCATGGCGCACTACCGCTGGGATGGGGCGGATGGCAAAGGCGCCGTATCCGGTGGCTGGGGGCTGCGCCTGCGTTCGCTTGACATGGCCAGGCTTGGCATGCTGATGCTGAACCAGGGCCGCTGGAACGGCCAGCAGATCGTGCCCGCCTCGTGGGTGGCCCAGATGACCACGCCGTCCGGCCCCGCCGGAGACTATGGCTACTACTGCTGGGTCAACAACATCGTCAAGAGCGAGCGCGAGTTCAGCGCCATGGGCTACAAGGGCCAGTTCATCACGGTGCTGCCCAAGCAGAACGCAGTGATCGTCATGAACAGCATCATGTCGACGCAGGGCGGCCTGCGCGACGCGAAGTATCTCGACCTTTATCGCCAGATGGTCAACGACTATGTGCTTCCCGCGCTGCAGGCCGGCAATGCCGTCAAGCCGGACGCCGCGCGACAAGCCGCGTTGAAGCGAGAACTCGAACTGGCGCGCACCAGCCACGGTGTGCCCGGCACGCAGCTCGCCTTCAACGACAAGCCCGAACAATAAAACCAATACAACCCGCAGAGGCGTCGCTCCCAGACGGTGCCCGCAAACTCCTGAGAACCAACCATGAGCAAACAGATTCGCCTTGGCATGCTGACGCCGTCTTCCAACACCGCGCTGGAGCCGATTACCAGCGCGATGGTCAGCGGCTTGCCCAACGTCAGCGCGCATTTCTCACGCTTCACCGTCACCGAGATTTCGCTGCGTGACCAGGCGCTGGGCCAGTTCGACCTGGAGAAGATCCTCGCGGCGGCCCGCCTGCTGGCTGATGCCCGTGTCGACGTGATTGCGTGGAACGGCACCTCGTCCGGCTGGCTCGGCTTCGACCGTGACCAGGCGCTGTGCAAGCAGATCACCGAAGCCACCGGCATTCCCGCCACCACCTCGGTCCTCGCCCTGAACGAAATCCTCGAGAAGACCGGCGCGCGCCGCTTCGGGTTGGCCACGCCGTATCTGGCCGACGTGCAGCAGCGGATCATTGCCAACTACCAGCGCAGCGGCTTCGACTGCACGGCCGAGCGTCACCTGGAGCTCCACGTGAACTACAGCTTCGCCGAGGTTCAGGAGGACACGATCCGCGCGATGGTGCGCGAGCTGGCGAAGGAAAACGTGCAGGCCATCTCCACGTTCTGCACCAACCTGCACGCCGCGCATCTGGCGGAGGAACTGGAAGCCGAGACCGGCATCCCGCTCTATGACACGATCTCCACGGTCGTGTGGAAGTCGCTGCGCCTGGCCGGCGTGGACACCCGCGCCCTGAAGGGCTGGGGCCGGCTGTTCCGCGAAGTCGAGTAAGCCAGGGCGCGTAACGGAGGGATGACCATGCCTGCAGACAACATTCTTGACCTCGTGATCCGCAATGCCGACGTGGTCACCGCTTCGGACCGCTTCCGCTGTGACATCGGCGTGCGCCACGGCCGCATCGTGGCGCTCGGGCACGACCTGCCCGCCGCCGCAACGGAAGTCGACGCCACGGGCCTGCTGGCCCTGCCCGGTGGTGTCGACGGCCATTGCCACCTGGACCAGCCCATGCCAGACGGCATGCGCATGGCCGACGATTTCTTCACCGGCACGCGCGCGGCGGTGTGCGGCGGCACCACCACGGTGATCCCGTTCGCCGCGCAGGAGAAGGGCCATTCGCTCCGGGCGGCGGTGGCCGATTACCATCGCCGCGCCGATGGCCGCGCGGTGATCGACTACGCCTTCCACCTGATCGTGGCGGACCCGACGCCCGCCGTGCTGCAGGACGAACTGCCGGCGCTGATCCGCCAGGGCTACAGCTCGTTCAAGGTCTACATGACCTACGACGACCTGAAGCTGTCCGACCGGGAAATGCTGGAAGTGCTGGACGTCGCCCGCCAGAACAAGGCGTTGGTGATGGTGCATGCGGAGAATGCCGATTGCATCTCGTGGCTGACCGACAAGCTGGTGGGCGAAGGCCGCATCGCGCCGCGCTTCCACGGGCTGGCACGCCCCGCGGTGGTGGAGCGGGAAGCCACGCATCGCGCGATCTCGTTCGCGGAACTCGTCGACGTGCCGATCCTGATCGTGCACGTGTCCGGCATGGAAGCCATCGAACAGATCCGCTGGGCGCAGGGCCGCGGCATGAAGATCCTCGCCGAGACCTGCCCCCAGTACCTGTACCTGACCGCCGAAGACATGGGCCTGCCTGGCGACGACGGCTATGAGGGCGCCAAGTGCGTGTGCAGCCCGCCGCCGCGCGACCCGGAGAACCAGGCCGCCGTGTGGCGCGCGCTGGCCAACGGCGTGTTCAGCGTCTTCTCGTCGGACCATGCGCCGTTCAACTACGACGATCCCGAGGGCAAGAAGCTCGGCGGCACGGCGCAGCCGTTCGATCACATCCCCAACGGCGTGCCCGGCATCGAGACACGCCTGCCGCTGCTGTTCGATGGCGTGACGCGCGGCAAGCTGTCTCTGCACCAGTTCGTCGAACTGACCTCGTACCGGCCGGCCAAGCTGTACGGGCTTTACCCGCGCAAGGGCACCATCGCGATTGGCGCCGATGCCGACATCGTGCTGTGGGACCCCGCGCGCCAGATGCGCATCGCCAACAGCAACCTGCATCACGCCGTGGACTACACGCCGTATGAAGGTATCGAGGTGACAGGCTGGCCGATGACCACGTTCTCGCGGGGCGAGATGATCGTGCGCAACGGCGAATACCTGGAGCCGAAGGCCGGCCGTGGCCGGTTCCTCGAAGCGGGCCAACCCGAGATCTGATGGCGCAAACCATGAACCTGTTGATCGTCAATCCCAATATCAGCGCGTCGGTCACCGACCTGATCCACGCGGAGGCGCAGCGCACCGCCGCACCGGACACCCGCGTCACGATGGCCACTGCGGCGTTTGGCGTGGCCTATATCGAAACGCGCTTCGAGGCGCTGGTGGGCGGCTATGCCACCGCATGCGCGGCGGCCGAGCACGCCGGCCAGTTCGACGGGCTGGTGGTCGCCGCATTCGGCGATCCGGGCCTGGCCGGTCTGAAGGAGCTGTTCGATGTGCCGGTCGTCGGCATGACGGAAGCCGCGCTGGCCAGTGCCTGCCTGCTGGGCCAGCGCTTATCGATCATTGCGATCTCGCATCGCATTGAGGCGTGGTATCGCGAATGCGTGGCCGCCAATGGCCTGACGTCGCGCCTGGCCAGCATCCGCTCCTTGCAGTCGCCGCTGCGTGACATTGGCAGCGTGCAGGAGGACCATGCGGAGCGCCTGGAGGCCATGAGCCTGCAGGCCGTGCGCGAGGACGGCGCCGATGTGATCATCGTGGCCGGTGCGCCGCTGGCCGGGCTGGCGCGCTCGCTCAAGGGAAAGATCCCGGTGCCTGTGGTGGATGGCGTCAGCAGCGCCGTGCGGCACTGCGAGTCGCTGGTGGCGCTGCAGGCCGGCAGCGCGCGCGAAGGCAGCTTCGCGCGGCCGCCGCAAAAGCCCAACGCGGGCCTGCCGCCGACGCTGGCGCGGCTGCTGGGGCAGAGCGGCTAATCCCCCGTTGGCGCCCCAGATTCAGGCATCGCGCGAGACGTCTACCAGACAGCTCATGGCATTGGGGCCCTGCGTCAGGTCTGACGTGCCGATGTCCAGCGTGAGCGTGTTCGCGGCGCCTGCACGGTCCACGCCATCCGCATCGGGGTCGTACCAGGCGCCGGTGGCCATGACGGCCACGCCGCGCGCCACGCCGTCGCTGGTCGCCAGCCCGGCGCAAAGCGTGCCCCGCGCGTTGTGCACCCGCACCCGCATGCCGGGATGCAGGCCGCGCGCCACGGCATCCTCGGGATGGAGCGTAATCCGCTCCGTCCCGGCGATCTTGCCCGCCTGCGCCAGCGGGGCGGGGTCGAGCTGGCTGTGCAGCCGATCGGCGGGCTGAACGGAAACGAGATGCAGCGGATACGTCTCTGCCGCCGGGGCGCCAAGCCATTCCACCGGGGGTTGCCAGTTGGGATGCGTACCGCAATCCTTCGATAGTGTTCCGAGGGTCGGGCTGGCGAGTTCGATGCGTCCGCTCGGCGTGCGCAGGGGATGCGCGGCAGGGTCGTGACGGAAATCATCGAACAGTACGAAGTCCTCCGTCGGTGGCGGCAGCGCGACGTAGCCGCTCCGCCAAAATTCCTCGAACGCCGGGAGTTCGATGCCGGCACGCGCTTGCGCGTCGCGGCATCGCGCGTAGATCGCGGCGAGCCAACCCCTCTCGTCGTGGTTCTCGGTAAAGGCTTCGCGGTACCCCAGTCTCTCCGACAGAGCGGTAAAGATATCGAGATCGCTGCGCGCCTGATGCAGCGGCGCAATGGCCTGATGCATCGCCAGCACGTAGCGGTCGCGCGACGATCCGCCAATATCGTTGCGCTCCAGCGCCGTGGTAACGGGGAGCACGATGTCGGCATGGCGCGCCGTGGCGGTCCAGTAGATGTCCTGGACGATGACGGTCTGTGGCCGCGCCCACGCCTCACGCAGCCGCGACAGTTGCTGGTGATGATGAAACGGATTGCCGCCGGCCCAGTGAATCAGCTTCACGTCCGGATAGTGGCGGGTTTCGCCACGGAAGCGATAAGGGGTGCCCGGATGATGCAGCATGTCCGAGAGCCGCGCGCAGGGAATGTCCAGTCCGGCGGGGTTGCGCCCGACCGGCATCTCCGGCCCCGGCGTGGCCACACGCGGATTGCCCACGCCGTTCATCGACCCATGGCCAAAGCCGAACCCGCCGCCGGGCAGGCCGATCTGGCCGAGCATGGCGGCAAGCGCAATGGCCATCCAGTACGGCTGCTCGCCACGATGCTGGCGCTGCACGGCGAAGCTGCAGGTGATGTAGCTACGTTTGCCGGCGAGCTGCGTGGCGAGCTGTTCGATGCGGTTCGCGCGGATGCCGGTGATGGCGGCGGCCCAGGCGGGTGTCTTTGGCGTGCCGTCGCTGTGTCCGAGCAGATAGGCTTCCAGTTCGGCCCAGCCGCTGCAGTGCGTCTGGAGGAACGCCGGGTCGTGCGCATCGGCGCGGCGCAGGGCGTAGGCCAGCGCCAGCATCAACGCCACGTCGGTGTTCGGCCGAATCGGAATCCATTCGGCACCGAGAAAGTCGGGGCAGTCGTCGCGGGTTGGACTGATATTGATGACCGTGGCGCCACTGGCGGCCAGCTTGCGCAGCCAGCCTTCCTGCGTATGCTCGGCCGCGCCGCCGGAGGAGACCTGACCGTTCTTGAGTGCCAGTCCGCCAAAGGCGATGAAGATCTCGGTGTTCGCGATCAGGCTGGGCCACGCGGTCACGCGGCCGGTCAATGGACGGTCGGTGCCAATCACATGAGGCAAGAGGAACTGCGCCGTGCCCCAGCTGTAGTTGCCGACCTGATCGACGCAGCCGCCGCCGCTGAAATGAAAGCGGCGGATCAGTGAACGCGCATGGTGAAGCCGGCCTGCCGAGGACCAGCCGTACGATCCACCGAACACGCCGGACGGGCCATGGGCGTCACGTACCCGCGTGATCTCGCTGGCGACCAGATCAAGCGCCACATCCCAGGATACTTCGATGAAATCATCGCGTCCGCGTGCATGGCCATCGGCAGCCTCGCGCTTGTCGAGCCAGCCGCGCCGCACCATTGGCGTGCGAATCCGGGTGGGCGAGTAGACCATCGGCGCGATCGATTCGAGCAGCGGCGAGGGGTTGGGGTCCGCGGCGAATGGTTCGCAGCGGACGAGCCGGCCGTCATCCACGACTGCCGTAAAGGCGCCCCAATGCGCCAGTTGCGGATAGCGGCGAATGGTCACGATCTCAATCGCCCTGGATGCCGGCCTTGCGGATCAGGTCGCCCCATTTGGCGCGCTCCGTACTTAGCAGCTTGGCGAATTGCTGCGGCGTGTTGGACGTGGCGTCCATGCCCGAGACCGCCAGACGCTGTCGGATATCGGGATCCGCCATCACTTTCACGAGTGCCTTGTTCAGCTGCGCGATAACCTCGGCCGGCGTGCCGGCGGGCGCCACCATCCCGTACCAGTTGGTGACGTCATAGCCGGGAACCCCCGACTCCGCGATGGTAGGCACACCGGGAAACTGCGGCGAGCGCGTGGCGGTGGTCACGGCCAGCGCACGGAGCTTGCCCGATGCGATCAGCGGCTTCGCCGAGGGATCCGAGAACGTGATCGGCACGATGCCACCCATCACATCGGTCAGCGCAGGCGTGGTGCCCTTGTACGGCACATGCTGCATCTGCAGTCCCGTCAGCATCTTGAACTGCTCGGCAGCGATCTGGCCGATGGTACCGTTGCCGCCCGATGCGTAGGAGAACTTGCCGTTGGCGCTGCGCAAGGCCGCGAGCATGCCTTGCACGTCCTTGTATGGCGCGTCGGCGCCCGTCACGAGCACATTGGGCATCGTGACCAGCACGCTGATCGGCGCGAAGTCCTTCTGTGGGTCGTAGTTCAGCTTGCGCAGGTTCGGCCAGATCGTGAACGAGCCCGGCGTGGCGACGTAAAGCGTGTAACCGTCCGGCGCGGACTTCGCGACCATATCCGTGGCGATCAGTCCGCCCGCGCCGGGACGGTTGTCGATGATGACATTGGTCTTCAACTGCTCCGACAGCGCGGGCGCAACGGCGCGCGCGAGCGCATCGGCGCCGCCGCCCGGCGGGAAGCCCACGACGACGCGGATGGGCTTGGAGGCGTCGGGCCAGGCCGCATGCGTGGCGAGCGGCGCGGCGGCGGCAAGGAGGGGAACGAGGATGCGCATCGCGCGAGCAAACATGATCAAACTCCGATGGAACAGTCAAATTTCACTTCGCCACATGGGGGCGCGGCAGGATCAGGGGACGGACACCGTGTCCCATTCCCAGGCCACGAACGCCAGACGTTCGCCGGTATGCACGACGGGATCGCTGCGCAGGCCGATCAGCACGCCATCGCGTGACAGCGGTTTGACTGGCGTGAGCGATGCGTCGAGCTTCAGCGTGTCGCCGATCGACGCGCCTTCCGGCACCAGATCGCCCGCGCGCGCTGCCGGCAGGAACAGGCCGCCTTCGTCGGCCGTGATCCAGCCGCGCCGCCTGACGCGCCGCAGGCTGGTGGCGGCTGGCCTGGCCGGTCTGGCTGGGGTGGCATCGAGCAAGCCCATCTGCACGGCCAGCGTGTGGAAGCCGGTTTCTGCCACGTCGATGTTGTCGGCCTCGAAGCGGCTGCCGCTGCCCAGTTCGAGCATGAACGCGCAGATGCCGGCGGCCAGGCACTGGTAGTCGAGCGCGCCGGCGATATTGCCGGGGAGTTCGCCCTTGCCGCCAACGTCCTGCTGGCAGGCGACATGCGGATGAAACGGTGCCATCGCGGCCAGTACATCGGCCTCGGTGACGCGGCTGTCCGGGTGCACCTTGTAGACCGTGTAGGGCCGTGCGTCGAACAGCGGGTTCATCGTATGCAGGTTGATCAGAACGTCCGCCACGCCGCGTATCTCGGTCATCAGTGCATGGGCGAGGCGCTCGGACACGAGTCCGCCGGCGTTGCCCGGATAGGTCTGGTCGAGATCGAGTTCGTCGTAGGGATTGCGCTTGCGGCGCGCGTCGAGCGCCTGCGGATTGCCCGTGGGCGTCACCACGACATTGCCGCGCAGGGTGGCGGGATCGAGGCTGCGCGCGAAGCGCAGCGCGGCCACCATGCCGTTGATTTCATCGCCATGAACCTGGCCGTGCAGCCACAGCGTGCGGCCCGGCTGTGCGCCGCGCACCGCGACATAAGGCAGCGTGACGGACATCCCGGAGGCCATCGAGCCAACGGGAAGTTGCCCGCTGATGCGGGCGGGGCCGGATTGCTGGCGCAGCCAGTCACCGATGATGGGCATGGGAAGACTCCTGAGGTGTGAGGGCAATGTCGGCAATATCGGCAATGGCGGCGAAGGCCTGGTCGAGGTCCGCCAGCAGGTCGGATACGCCTTCCAGGCCGATGTGCAGGCGGATCACGGTGCCATGGGCGGCCCAGTCGGTGACGCTGCGCGCGCGGCGCATGTCGGCCAGCACGGCGAGGCTCTCGAAACCGCCCCACGAGGCGCCGATGCCGAACAGCGTGAGACTGTCGACGAACCGCTCCGGCGCCACCGGTGCCTGCGAGCGCAAGGTGAATGACAGCAGGCCATTGGTGCCGTGGCAGTCGCGTTGCCACAGGGCATGGTTGGGATCGTGCGGCAGGGCGGGGCAGAAGACGTCGGCCACTTCGGGGCGATCGAGCAGCCAAAGGGCCACCGTCAGTGCATTCTGCTGATGCTGAGCCAGACGGGCGCCGAGCGAGCGGATACCGCGCTGCACCAGATACGCGTCGTCCGGGCTCACCGTCATGCCGAAGGCGTCGGCCATTGTCGCCAGTGCCGGCCACGCGGCCTCGGTGGTGCAGACGGTGCCCATCATCACGTCGGAATGGCCGCCGAGATACTTGGTGGCAGCCATCAGCGAGATATCGGCACCCAGTTCCAGTGGCCGGTACAGCAGGCCCGAGCCCCAGGTGTTGTCCGCCGCAACCAGCGCGCCATGGGCGTGGGCGCGGGCGGCCAGCGCGGGCAGGTCGCACATCTCGTAGACCAGCGAGCCGGGCGCTTCCACATAGACCAGTCGCGTCTCGGGCCGCAGCTTCGCGTCGAGATCGGACCCATCCGCCGCGTAGAAGTCGGTGGCGATGCCGTGCTGGCGCAGGAAGCCATTGGCCAGGTTGCGGACGGGCTCGTAGACGCAGTCGGGCAGCAGCACGTGCTGTCCCGGCCGCACATAGGCGAGGATCGTCATCGCGGCAGCGGCCAGGCCCGAGGGAAACAGCCGCGTGCGATAGCCGCCTTCGAGCATGGTCACCATGTCTTCCAGCGCGAAGTTGGTCGGATTGCCGCGCGCGCCGTAGGTGAATAGCCGCTCGGTATCGCGGCGCGCACGCATTTCGCGTTGCTGGGCCACGGATTCGAACAGGACGGTGCTGGCGCGCACCACAGGCGGGTTCACGGGCTGGCCGCCTTGCACGGCATGCGTGCGTCCGGCATGTGCAAGGCGGGTAGGGAGCGATGACGTCATGGTTGGCCTGTGGGGATGGCTCATGGTTGTACGGGGCGTCGCAAGGACCGTGCCCTGTTGTGCGAATACGGGAGCTTGGATCAGTCGACGTGCGCGCCGGAGAGCTTGACGATCTGCGACCAGCGCGAGATGTCCTGCTTCAGCTGCGCCGCGAATGCCTCCGGCGTGTTGGCCACGACGTCGCTGCCGCCTTCGTTGATCGTCTTGACCACGTCCGGCATCTGCAGCACCTGCACGATGGCGCGATTCAGCAGCGCCACGCGTTCCGGCGACGTACCCGCCGGTACGAAGAAGCCGTACCAGTCCTCGAAGCGTGCATTGCGATAGCCCAGGTCTTCAAGTGTCGGCACCTTGGTGAATACCCCGAGACGGCGCGGGCTGGTGACGGCCAATGCCCGCATGCGGCCGGTCTGGATGAAGCCCGCCACCGAGGACGTCGACGTGATCAGCACATCCACCTGTCCGCCAAGCAGGTCGTTGATGGCCGGCCCAGCGCCCTTGTAGGGCACATGCTGCAGCGAGACATTGCTGTCCTTGTCCAGCACCACGCCTACCAGATGCGACAGCGTGCCGTTACCGGGCGTGGCGTAAGTGATCTTCTGCGGCTGTGCCTTGGCCTGGGTGGCCAGTTCCTCGAAGGTCTTCCACGGGGCGTTGGCCGATACCACGATGGCCAGCGGCGCGGCGTTGATTTGCGTGACGGGGATGAACTGCTTGATGGGGTCGAAGCCGGGCGAACGGTAGAGCGTCGGGTTGACCGCCATGATCGACACCTGTGACGTCAGCACCGTGTAGCCGTCCGCCTTCGCTTCCGCCACATAGCGCGTGCCGATGTTGCCCCCCGCGCCGCCACGGTTGTCGGTGACGGCGCTCTGGCCCAGCACCTGCGAGAGGCGCGTGGCCACCACGCGCGAAACGGCGTCGTTGCCGCCGCCGGCAGGGAAGGGCGACACGATGCGCAGCGGCTGCGTCGGGAAACCATTCACTGGTGCCAGCGGCTGCTGGGCCGACGCAAGGTTGGTCGTCACAGCGGTGGTGACGGCGAGTGCTGCAACCAGGTACTGAGAAAGACGGGATGACATCGGGCGTGACATGGGGCGGACCTCGTTCTTCTATGGCAGGTTTAGGGTGGCGATGCAGGGGGTGAGGCGAAATCAGTCGATGGGCGGGAAATGGAACGTGGCCAGTTCCTGCGCGTCCAGCTGGGCAATCAGGCCCGTTTCCCACGCCAGGTATTGGCGTGCCGCGGCCTTGTTGCCGTCGTGGCGGTCATGCACAAAGAACAGGTAGTCGATGCAGCGCGCATCGGGCAGGGTGTCGGCGCCTTGGTGAATCGGCAGGCCGGCGTCACGCCATGCGGTCACGCCGCCTTGCAGGCGCCGCACATCGGAATAGCCGAGCGCATGCAGGTCGCGCACGGCGATATCGGCCGGATCGGCGCCCTCGGCATCGCCAACGAGCACGAGCGTGGTGTCGTGCGGCACGCCATGCAGGTCGCTCGCCAGTCGCGCGCGCGTGGTCCATTGGCTACCGGCGATATGGCCGGCGCGGAAGCTCATGCTGGCGCGCAGATCGACGGCGAGCATCGACCGGTCCGCGAGACCGGCAGCCAGTGCCGCGACGCTGACGGTCTCCGAGGCGATGGCGCCATGCGCGGGCCCTGGTGCAGCCTTGACGCCCGCTGCCAGCCCGGCCTGCAGTCCGCCGTCGAGGACCACGGCGTCGTGGCCCATCTGGCGCAGCCAGCTCGCCACCACCGTGGCACGGACGCCCTCGGCGTCGAACAGCACCAGTCGCGCCCGGCGTACGCCGACGTACTGGTCGGTGGCCTGCATCAGCTGGCCGCCTGGCGTGTGCTGCGCGCCGGGCAGGGTCTGCGCGGCGAATTCCTCGGCCGTGCGCACGTCGCACAGGTAGGTGGTGCGCGCCGGGTCCGCCAGCCAGGCGATGGCCTGCGCCGTGGTGACGCGTGGTACGTTGAAGCGCGTTGCCAGCGCCTGCGCGGCATCGCGCGCGGCGTCCAGATCGCGTGGTGAGGCGTTGTCCGGATAGCGCGCCGTACCGCCGTGTTCGAGCGTGAAGTCGTTCAGATACCAGCCCTGCGTGCCGTTTTCGAGCGCGTAGACCGGATTGCTGACGCCGACGTTGATCAGCGACTGCGCGCCGATGATGCTGCGCGTGCGTCCCGCGCAATTGATGACGATCGGCGTGGTGGGGTCGGGCACCAGGTCGCGCAGGCGATAGGCCAGCTCGCCATTGGGGCAGCAGATGGCACCCGGGATGTTCATCTTGCGGAATTCGCTGATCGGGCGGCCATCGAGAACAACCGGAGCGTTCGGGCCAGCCTGCATCGCGGCAAGTTCCGCCGCCGAGACGCGCGGCGTGCCGTAGTGATGCTCGGCCAGTTCGCCGAACGTCTTCGAGGGCAGGTTGACCCCGGCGAACAGGGTGTAGCCGGCGGCCTGCCACGCCGGCATGCCACCGTCGAGCACGAACAGATGCGTGTAGCCGAGCCGTGCCAGCGCATTGGCGGCGGCTTGCGCAACGCCGTCGCCATTGTCGGCCAGCACGATGCGCGCGTCGGTGCGCGGCGCCAGGCGTCCGACATCGAGTTCCAGACGGCTGAATGGCAGCGGCACGGCGTAGAACGGATGGCCTTCGCCGTACTGGCCGTGTTCGCGCACGTCGAACAGCGCGATTTCGTCGGCATCGTGCAGCCAGCCTTTCAGGGTGGCGGCGTCGACAGCGGTGTAGTGTGGATGGCTCATGAAATTCCGGGCGATAGGGGGCCGTCCTCTCCGCGGAGAGGAAATTGCGGCGTGCTGTGTCTCAGGAGTCGGGGGGCTGTCAGCCTTGGCTTGTCTGGCTCAAGTCCCCCCGGTGGCTGGGGCGGCTGGGGTTACCGGCGGGTCTGTACGCCCACGGTCATGATCTGGCAGCGTCCGGTCTCGAGGTCGAACGTCAGCCGGTCGGTCAGCGTTTCCAGCGCACGGCCGTACATATGCAGGTGGCGGATGATGCCCTCGCCACGGATCTCGACCGAGTGAATGTCATCCGGCAGCAGGGCGATGCCGTTGCGCGGCCCCACCACCACCGTGCGCGCATGCTCGAGCGTGCCCACCCCGGGCTGGCTGCCATCGTCCGTGCGCAAGTAGACATCGTTGATTTCCACGCCGCTGACGCCGGCCACGCAGGCCCACGTGGTGTGGTTGTGCGGCGGAATGCGCTTGCCGGGACGCAAGACGTTCAGGTAGAGCGCGTAGGACTTGTCCGGGTCCTCGGCAATCAGGTAGCGCGCCTGCCGTTCGCCGGGCTCCGGCGGCGGGTAATCGGCTTCGGCCCACAGTTCGGTACGCGCGGCCAGGTCTTCCACCTGGGTCAGGACATCGGCCAGGCTGGCACGGGTAACGCCGCCTTTGTCTACGATGTTCCTAATGGATTCAATGGTGTCTCCGACAGCTGCCTGGCGCTGTTGTGCGATGGACATGATGCGATCAATCCTTGCAATCGTTGTTTTTGACGGGTAGAACGGTGTTTCGTGTTTCACTGTAATGAACACCTGTCCTGAAAACCACTTAATGCGCAACGAAAATCCATTAGCAGGTCTAATGAATGCGTAATCTTGACCTGGACTTGCTGCGTACCCTGGTGGCCATTGCCGACCACGAGACCTTTGGCGCGGCCGCCGAAACCGTGCAGCGCACGCAATCGGCCGTGACCCAGCAGATGCAGCGGCTGGAGGAGCAGATCGGGCTGCCGTTGTTCGAGCGCCAGGGGCGTGGCAAGCACCTGACGCGGCACGGCAAGAAGCTGCTGGAGTACGCGCGGCAGTTGCTGACCATCAACGACGAAGCCCTGCGCATGCTGCGCGAGGGCGACCTGACCGGCTCCCTGCGCATCGGCGCGCCGCATGACGTGGCCGACACCATCCTGCCGGGGCTGCTGTCGCACATCGCGCGATCCTCGCCGGCCCTGCGGCTGGAAATCCACGTGGGGCGCAGCCCGTTCCTGATGGATTCGCTGCGGCGCGGGGAGATCGACCTGACCGTTTCCACGCGCGAGGACAACACGCTCGACGGCATCGTGTTGCGGACCACGCCGACGATCTGGGTCTGTTCGGCGGATTTTGTCTACGAGCGTGGTACGGCGGTGCCATTGATCCTGGCCGACGAGCCGAGCCTGTTCCGCAAGCTGTCGCTCGAAGCCTTGACGCAGGCCGGCGTGCCGTGGCGCATTGCGTATCTGGCGCCCAGCCTGATCGGCATCAAGGCGGCGCTGCGCGGCGGGCTGGGGATTACCGCGCGCAGCATCGACCTGCTGGCGGCGGACATGCGCATCCTTGGCGAGGCCGACGGCCTGCCGCGGCTGCCCGATGTCACCTATTACCTTTGGGCACGTCCCAATGCGGTCAATCCCGTCGCGCGTCATGTCTTCTCGATGCTCAAAACAGCCCTGCAGCGCGGGCTGGTCAGCGCGTGACCGCTACCCGCGACTCCGGCGGTGCCGCCGGTGCCGGAATGAGGAAGGCATCATCGTAGGCGCGCGGCGCGGGCATGCCAACGAAGAAGACTGACTATCGTTATCTGTCGATGGGGACGTTTTGACTTGCGGCAGGGGGCCACTAGCCATGCGGGTGGCTTGCCACCTCAGGCACCAACTCATGCAGTCGGGCAAGAACGAGTCGTGCCGCCCGGGACAGCGGATGATGCCGCGTGACGCCCAGGGCAATGGTCCGTGGCAAGCTCGGCTCGACAATCTCGACGGCGGACAGGCGCCCGGCGGCCACTTCGTGATCCACGGCGAGGATCGGGAGGATAGTCAGCGCGCCACCCGCAAGCGCAACCTCCTTCATCGTATTCAGCGATTCGACTTCCAGTGCCACGTCCAGCGAGACGCCTAGCTGGCGCGCATGCTGGTCGAGAATCGATCGCAGCCCGTTCGGGGCCGGTGGCAGGACCAGCGGCAGGCCATCGAGCTTGCGGAACGGCACCGTCGGCGCCCCGGCGAGCGGATGCCCGGGCGCGCAGATCAGATAAGTGGCCACCTCCGCAAGCACGTCTTCTCCCTGGCGGGGGCCGGGCCCATAGCGATTGATGACCGCCAGGTCCAGATGGCCCGATTCCAGTTCCTCGTCGAGTTGTCCGCTGAACCCTTCCGCCACGCGCAGCCGGACACCCGGCGCCGTGGCGCGCAGATTCTCGAACAATGTGGGTATCAGGCGTGGCGCCATGGACGGCAGCACCCCGATCCTGACCTGTCCGAACGGTACGCCCGAGGCGTCCTTGACCTCGTCGCGCAGCCGGGCCGACTGGGCCAGCAGCAACTGGACATGCGGGAAGATCCGCTGGCCGAATTCCGACAACACCACACCCCGGCCGGTCCGTTCGAAGATCCGGTCACCCCATTCCGCCTCGATCTGGGCAATGGCGCGGCTGACCAGCGACTGGGCAATCCCCAGCGAGCGCGCCGCACGTGACAGCGAGCCCACTTCCGCCACCAGCGCCACGGTTTCGAGCTGTTTCAGGTTCACGCCGTTCGATCCATCTAAAAAGTCGATATCAGATATCGCTGATCATACTCTTTTGCGTTAGGCCAGGACTCCATACACTGAGGTCATCCCTCACCGCAGAGAGGGCTTACGACATAAATGGAGACAACATGCCGTGCTTTTCCGCTGCGCTTCGCGCATTCCGGCGGCCGTTATGCGCCTTGCTGGTGGCAGCCGCCCCGGCCGCCCTGGTCGGCTTTAGCGGCGCCGCTACCGCCGCCACTACCGCCGCCACTACCGCCACTACCGCCGCCACCGGCTATCCCGCCAAGCCGATCCGCCTGGTGGTGCCGTTTCCGGCCGGCGGACCCACGGACGCCATGGCGCGCCTGATTGGCCAGCACCTGTCGCAGCAACTCGGACAGCCCGTGGTGATCGACAACCGTAGCGGGGCCGGCGGCACCATCGCCACCGAGGCCGCCGCACAGGCGGCCCCCGACGGCTACACGCTGTTCTTTTCCACCACCGGCACCATGGCGATCAACCCGTGGCTCTACCGCTCGCTGAAGGTGGACCCGCTCAAGTCGTTCGATGGCGTGGGCTCGGTGGCCGCCACGGTCAACGTGCTGGTGGTACCGAAAAGCCTGCCGGTCAGCAACGTCAAGGAACTGGTGGCGCTGGCCAGGCAGAAGCCGGGCGCGCTGACCTTCGGCTCGGCCGGTAACGGCAGCTCCAACCACCTGTCCGGCGAGTTGTTCAAGTCGATGGCGGGCATCGATATCGTCCATGTACCGTACAAGGGCTCGGCGGCGGCGTTCACCGATTTGCTGGGCGGCCGCATCTCGATGATGTTCGACACCGTATCGAGCCAGGTGCAGTACATCTCCACCGGCAAGGTCAAGGCGCTTGGCGTGACCGGCGCGACGCGTTCGGAAGCGCTGCCCAAGGTGCCGACGATTGCGGAGGCAGGCCTGCCGGGCTTCGACGTGACGATCTGGTTCGGCCTGTCGGCACCGAAGGGCACCCCACCAGACGTGATCCGCCGCCTTAACAGCGAACTACAGGCCGTGCTGGCGCAGGCTGACGTGCAGAGCCAGCTCGCCGCACTGGGCGCCCGGCCGCTACCGGGTACGCCGGCCGACTTCTCGAAGATGATCGAGCATGACGCGGGCAAGTGGTCGCCGGTGGTCAAGGCCTCGGGAGCGACCCTTGACTGAGACCTCCGCAACGTTCAACGCGCTGTTCTCGCCGGCCTCGGTGGCCGTGATCGGCGCCTCGGACAACCCCAACAAGGTGGGCGGGCGTCCGATCCACTACATGCGCGCCTTCGGCTACGCGGGCGAGGTGTTTCCGGTCAACCCGGCGCGCGAGGTCATCCAGGGCTATCGGGCCTACCCCACGCTCGATGCGATCGGCAAGACGCCGGACGCCGTCGTGATTGCCGTGTCCGGCGATGCCACGCTAGAGCAGGTGCGCCAGTGCGGCGCGGCGGGCGTCAAGGCCGCCGTCATCATGGCGTCCGGCTTTGCCGAAACGGGCGAGGCGGGGCGCCAGCGGCAGCAGGAACTCGTGACGGTGGCCAATGCCAGCGGCATGCGGGTGGTCGGCCCGAACGCGCAAGGCACGGCTAACTTCGCCAACGGCGCGGTGCTCAATTTCTCGACGATGTTCATGGAGGTGGCGCCCCAGGACGGCCCGATCGCGATCATCAGCCAGAGCGGCGCGGCGAGCGTCATGCCTTATGCGCTGCTGCGCCAGGCGGGCTACGGCGTGCGCTACCTGGTGGCAACCGGCAACGACGCCGATCTCGACGCCTGCACGATGACAGCCGCCGTGGCGGCGGACCCCTACGTGCGGCTGATCCTGGTCTATCTCGAATCGGTGTCCGACCCGGCCCAGCTTGCCCATGCGGCACAGGTGGCGCGAGCGCGCGGGGCCAGCATCGTGGCGATCAAGGCCGGCAACAGCCAGCGCGGCGCGAAGGCGGCAGCCTCGCATACCGGTGCGTTGGTCGGCAACGATGCTGCCATCGATGCGTTCCTGGCCCGGCACGGCATATGGCGTGCGCGCGACATCGGCGAACTGGTCCGTGCGGTGCCGCTGTACTTGCAGCAGCGCCACCCGGGGCAGGGCCGCACGGTGGTGATGAGCCATAGCGGCGCGGTGGGCGTGATGGCGGCCGATCTGGCCGAACGGCACGATCTGCCGCTGACCGAACTCCAGCCGGCAACGCTGCGCGAACTGGGCGGGATCCTGCCCGAGTTCGGTACGGCCAGCAATCCGCTCGACATGACGGCGGCGCTGCTGGGCAAGGGCGACATGTTCCCGCGCGTACTTCATGCGCTGGGCGCCGATCCGCAGGCCGACATGGTGATGGTCGGCATCCCGGTGGCAGGCCCCGGCTACGACGTCGAGGCGCTGGCGTGCGACGCCGCGGCGTTCAGCGCGGACCGGGCCAAGCCGCTGGTGGTCAGCGCGCCGCAGCAATCCGTCCGCGAGGTCTTCGAGCGGCACGGCGTGCCGGCATTCGTCACGGAGGCCGATGCCATTGGCGCGCTCGCCCAGTACGCCGCGCACCAGCGGCTGGCCGAGGGGGCGCCCACGCCGGGCTGGCCCGATGCGCAGCGGCTCGACGGCAGCGGCTTGCAGGACGAGGCCCACAGCCTGGCCTTGCTCGCCGAAGCTGGCGTGCCGGCCGTGCCGCACCGGCTGTGTGACAGCGTGGAGGCGGCGCTGGCGGCGTTCAAGGCGCTCGGCGGGATGCCCGTGGTGGTCAAGGGCTGTGCGGCAGATATCCCGCACAAGAGCGAGCATGGCCTCGTGCACCTTCGGCTCACCGATGCCGCGAGCGTGGCCCGGGCCGCGCAGGACTGCCTCGATACGCTACGGCGGCTCGGCGTGGCATCGCCACGGGTGGTCGTGGGGACCATGGTCAAGGGCCGGCATGAATTTGCGCTGGGCGTTTCGGTCGATCCCCTGTTCGGGCCGCTGGTCATGATCGGCGAGGGCGGCACGCTGCTTGAACTCCGCAAGGATGTCGTGACACTGCTGGCGCCGTTCACGGCCGAAGACGTCAAGGCGGCCTGCGCGCGGCTGCGTCTGGCGCCGTTGTTCGATGGGTATCGGGACATCCCGGCGCTCGATCTGGATGCCCTGGCGGCGTCCGCTGTCGCGCTCGGCGACTGGGCCTTGCGTCATCGCACTGCGCTGGTATCGGTCGATATCAACCCGCTGATGGTGATGGCGGCCGGCCAAGGGGTCATGGCGGTCGATGCCGTGGTGGAACTCAAGGGGAATTGACAATGCAAACCGTACGCGTTGAACACGATCGTGACATCGCTATCGTCACGCTGAACCGGCCGACCCGCATGAACGCGGTCAACGACGTCCTGCGCGGCGAGCTTATCGAAACGCTGGGCCGGCTCAACACCGATTCTTCGGTGCGCGCCGTGGTGCTGGCCGGTGCCGGCGAGCGGGCCTTCTGCGCCGGGCAGGATCTTGATGAGGCGGCCACGGTGACCTGGCAGCAGCTCGTGCCCTGGCTGAACCGGCAGCGGGCGATGTACCAGGCCGTCCGCGACCTGGACAAGCCCTGCGTGGCCGCCGTGCGGGGCGTTGCCGCAGGCGCGGGCTTCCAGCTGGCGCTGTGCGCGGACTGGCGGCTCGCCACCGCCGACAGCCGCTGGGGGCAGCCCGAGGTCAAGGCGGGGCTGGCCAGCATCGTCGGGTCTTATCTGATGACGCTGCATGTGGGGCACACCCACAACGTGCAGATGTCGCTCTCGGGCGAACTGGTCAATGGCCAGCGCGCCTTCGACATTGGCCTGGTGACCGCGCTTTGCGGCGAGGCCGAACTGATGTCGCAGGCACTCGCCCAGGCCAGGTCGCTCGCGGCGCTGCCGCCCACCGCCGTACGCCTGTCCAAGCAGCGCTTCCGCGCGATGACGCAGCCTGGTTTCGATGAGGCCTGTGTCGCCGGCATCCGCGCGCAGCTTGAATGCTATGCCGACGGTGAACCGCAGCGCGTGATGGCTGCGTTCCTCGAAAAACGCAACACAAGGGAGTCGCAGTGAAGCAGTGGACCCAACACTATATAGACGGCGCACGTCGCCCGATACGCGCCGGCGCGTCAGTGCGCATCCATGATTCGTCGACCGAAGCGCCGCTGGGCGAGGTGAGTCTTGGCAGTGCGGAGGATGTGGCCGCAGCCGTGGCGGCTGCCGTGCGGGCGCAGCCCGGCTGGCAGGCGCTGGGCGCAGCCGGGCGGGCGCCGTACCTGCTCGCGCTGGCCGACGCGCTGGAAGGCTGCGCAGCGGAACTGGCCACTGAGATCTCGCGCGAAGTCGGCATGCCGCTGAAGCTGTCGCGCCGCATCCAGGTGGATGCGCCGATCGCCGCGTGGCGCGCCACGGCGGCGCTGGCCGATACGTTCGCCTTTGTCCGCACGATCGGCAATTCCCGCGTGACGCTGGCACCGGTCGGGGTGGTGGCCGCCATTACGCCGTGGAATTACCCCCTGCATCAGATCACGGCCAAGCTGGCGCCGGCGCTGCTGGCCGGCTGCACGGTGGTCCTGAAGCCCTCCGAGCTGGCCCCGGCGGTGACCGAGCGGCTGATGGCCGCCTGCGAGCAGGCGCAACTGCCGCCCGGCGTGCTCAATCTCGTGCTGGGGGGCGCGGAGGTGGGCGAGGCGCTGGTATCGCACCCCGACATCCAGATGGTGTCGTTCACCGGCTCCACGGCGGTCGGTCGCAAGGTCGCTGCGCAGGCGGCCGGCGATATGAAGCGCGTGTCGATGGAACTGGGTGGCAAGTCGGCCGCCGTGGTGCTGCCGGGCGCGGATCTCGCCAGGGCGGTCAAGGCGACGGTCAGTTCATGTTTCCTCAATTCGGGGCAGACCTGCAGCGCGACCACCCGGCTGATCGTTGCACGCGAGGATTACCCGCGATGCCGGTCACTGCTGGCGGAGGCCGTGGCCGCGATGAAACTCGGCGATCCCGCCGAGGGCGACACCCGGATCGGTCCCTTGCTGTCGGCTGTGCAGCGTCAGCGCGTACAGGCGCATATCGCCCAAGCGGAGCAGGCAGGCTTCGACCGGATCGCCGGCGGCCCCGATGCGCCGGTGCCGGCAACCGGCTATTTCGTCGCGCCGACCATCTACGGCAACGTCGCCCCCGAGAGCCGGCTGGCGAACGAGGAGGTCTTCGGGCCGGTGCTGGCGGTGCTGTGCTACGACAGTGTCGACGAGGCCATCGCCCTGGCCAACGGCACGCGCTATGGGCTGGCCGCCGCAGTCTGGGCTGCCGATGACAGTGCCGGCGAAGCGGTTGCCAACGCCCTGCGGGCCGGGCAGGTGGACGTCAACGGCGCCCGGTTCAATCCCGCCGCACCGTTCGGCGGCTTCGGCATGTCCGGTGTGGGGCGGGAAGGCGGCGTGTATGGGCTCGAGGAGTTCCTGGAGCCGAGAGCCGTTCAGCTTCCCTAATCACGACATCGAAAAGGAATCGCAATATGTACAGTCAGGTTACCGTTGCTCGCGCGGGGAAGAGCGAGCGGATCGCCGTGGTCACCCTGAACCGGCCGGACAAGCTCAATGCGCTGACCAAGGTCATGGAGGCCGAGCTGCGCGACGCCATGGAGGCCGTCGATCGCGACGACAACGTGCGCGTGGTGGTGCTGACCGGAGCCGGCAAGGGCTTCTGCGCCGGCATGGACATCAACGAGCTCGAAGTGCTGCCGCCCGGCGATATCCGTGCCGCCCAGTGGATGCGCCCGTTCGACATGAACCGGCGCGCCGACTACCAGACGCGCTACGGCTACTTTCCGGCCATGCGCAAGCCCGTGATCGCGGCCATCAATGGTGCGGCAGCGGGGTTGGGGCTGGTGTTCGCGCTGTACTGCGACATGCGCTTCGCCGGTGCCAACGCCGCATTCAGCAGCGCTTTCGCGCGCAGGGGCCTGATCGCCGAGCACGGCATCTCCTGGCTGCTGCCGCGCGTAGTCGGCGCCGGTCATGCGGCTGACCTGCTGTACTCGGCGCGCAAGGTGCTGGCGGACGAGGCGCTGCGGATCGGCCTGGTCGACCGCGTGGTCGATGCGGACGCCCTCATGGCAACCACGCTCGACTACGCCGACGACCTGGCCGAGAACGTTTCGCCCCGCTCCATCCGCGTGATGAAGCGCCAACTGTGGGAGCAGCCGTTCCAGTCATTGGCCGAGGCCACGCGCCTTGCCAATGCCGAGATGTTCGAAAGCATCCAGAGCGAGGATTTTACGGAGGGGGTTGCGCATTTCATCGAGCGCAGGCCCGCCCGGTTCTCCGGCCGGTGACGGAAGGCCGCCGCCTCAGCGAGCGGCGTCGTGGCGTTCGCGCCAGCCCTGCAATCTCGTCCTTGGCTTCCCGGGCCTCAGAACACCCGCTTCGCCAAGGACGATGACAACGGCGTCAAGATGCCGAGCCGAGTGTCTCAAAAGTGACACGAAATGTGTCGTCTGAGGCCTGTTCATGCCACGCCGGCGTATCTTTCCCGCCGCAGAATTGCGAAAATCCCACCCCGAGGGGGCCAGTCTCGTGCGGCGTTTCGGCTTTTCGCCGACGCCACTGAGGTTCGCACGGGCGCCCGCCCGCACATTAAAACAATGAAAGCGCGCGCATAGCCGGCAAGCCGCTGGCCGCCGCGCAGGGAATAGGGTCGCCGGCCTGGCCGGCCGCAAATCCGCATGACAAGACATTCGAGCCTCGCCGCCGGTGAACAGCCGTGCCTGCGCGCCATTGCCGGCGCGGTTGCCATCCTCATGATGTCCCTTTCCGCGTCGTCGGCGCAGGCCGCTGGCGGCAACGGTGGCGTCGGGGGCTACAGCCTTAACCTGCCGGGCGGGGTGGGCGGCTTCACTTCGGGCCAGGCTGGCCAGAGTGGACCGACCGTGCCCGATGGCGACGGCACTGGTGGCGGGGGCGGCGGGCGCTACGCGGCCGGTGGGGCGGGCGGCATCAACGCGTCCCAGGCAACGCCGCAGGGGCTGGCGGGCGCAGCGGGTACCGCGCCAGGTCAGTTCGGCGGCAACGGTGGCGACGGTAACTTCGACAATGCCTTGCTCACAGGCGGCGGTGGCGGCGGCGGCGGGGGTGGCGCGGATGGCATGGTGACGGGCGCCGTGCCGACCACCATCTCCGGCGGCGTGTTCGGCGGCAACGGCGGCAAAGGTGGCAACGGAGGCAATGACGGCTCGTTTTTGCCGCCTGCGTATCAGGGGGGGGGCGGCGGCGGCGGCGAAGGCGGATACGGCCTGAGCCACGCGGGCGGTGCCGAGATTGTGGTGAAGGCGGGCGGCCGGGTGGCCGGCGGCTGGGGCGGCAATGGCGGGAATGGCGGCGGGTCGAAGCCGATGGCGGGCCTCCAGGGCGCCGGCAACGGCGGCGACGGCGGTGTCGGCATGGCGGTGACCAGCGCGGCCACGGTACATATCGAAGCAAATGCCGTGGTGGCGGGTGGCAATGGCGGGGCCGGGGGCAACGGCGGCGACGGCGTCTACGACCTCTACGGCAGCGCGGGCGGCAACGGCGGCAGGGGCGGCAACGGCATGGAACTGGCCGGCGGCTCCACGCTGCTGAACGAGGGCACGATCGCGGGTGGGGCGGGTGGCGCCGGTGGCGTGGGCGGCATGAACTACAACGCTTCGCAGGCCGCGAACGGCACTACGGGGGGCTCCGGCGTGGGCGTGCGCGGCAGCAACCTGACCATCGTCAACAAGGGGACCATCGTAGCAGGCGGCCCCGGCGTGGCGGCTGTCCAGTTTTTCAGCGGCACGAACCGTTTCGAGTTCTGGGGCAACAGCGTCGTGGGGAGCATCGAGGCCTATGGCACCGACGACACCTTCGCGCTGGCTGGCGACACCGGCGCTTTCACGCTGACCGGCGGCATCGGCAACGCCGGCCTGTATCGTGGCTTCGAGCATTTCGAGAAAATCGGTGCGTCGGTCTGGACCCTAGGCGGCAGCAACACGGGCATCACGAGCTGGCAAATCCTGGGCGGTACGCTGGCGATTGCCTCCGACGCCAACCTTGGCGCAGCAGCCGGCACGCTCGGTCTGAACGGCGGCACGCTGCGGACCACCGCCGCCATGACCACCGCGCGCGCCACCACGCTCGGCGCGGGCGGCGGCACCTTCGAGGTCACGAATGGCACACTGACGCACAACGGCGTCATCGACGGCCCCGGCGGCCTGACCAAGACCGGCAACGCCACGCTCGAACTGAACGCCGTGAACCCCTACGCCGGCGGCACGCAGGTCAACGCCGGCATGCTGATCGCCAACGTCAACGGCGCGCTGGGCAGTGGCTCGGTCAGTGTCGATGGCGGCGCAACGCTGCGCCTGAACGGCGGCTTCGACCTGGGCGGCCGGCAGGTCGTCAATCGGTCCGGCTACATCAACCTGTACGGCGCCGGCACGCTCGGCAATGCCCAGGTGACGAACCTCGGCGGGTTCACGTACCTGCTCGGCAGCAGCACGGCGGCCAATGCGACGATCGTCAACAACGGCGGCGTGATGTCGTTCCAGGAGGGCAGCACCGGCGGTAACAGCCAGGTCACCACCCGCAGTGGCAGCTACACCGAGTTCTGGGGCTGGAGTACCGCCGGCAACGCCTCGCTGGTGACGGATGCGGGGGGCTGGGTCGATTTCTCGGGCACGTCAGGTCCGGCCTTCGACCACCGGATCACCGCCGGCGCCATCGCGGGAGCGGGGCGCTTCCAGCTCGGCCAGAACGTCTTGACCGTGGGCGGCAACAATACCTCCACCACCGTGAGCGGCACGATCGAGGATGGCGGTGCCGGTGGCGGCACCGGCGGCGGACTGATCAAGATCGGCGCCGGCACGCTGACGCTGAGCGGCACGAATACCTATACCGGTGCGACGCAGGTGAACGCTGGCACGCTGGCCGTGAACGGTAGCGTGGCCGGCGCGGTCACGGTGAACAACGGCGCCACGCTGGGCGGCGCTGGCAGCGTGGGCAGTACCGTGATTGCATCGGGCGGCACGCTGGCACCGGGCAATTCCATCGGCACGCTGACCGTCAACGGCGACCTGATGCTGGCCGCCGGTTCAACCTATCGCGTGGAAGCCGACCCGGCCTCGTCGGCCAGCGACCGCGTGGCGGTGAGCGGTACGGCCACGCTCGGCGGGGCGGTGGTCCATGTCGGCCCCGACGGCAATTTCGCGTCCGCGCGCCGCTACAGCATCCTGACGGCCGGGACGGTGCAGGGCCGCTTTGCTTCGGTCAGCTCGAACTACGCGTTCCTGGACCCGACGCTGACCTATGGCGCCAACGAGGTCACGCTGGCGCTTACGCGCAAGGAGGTGACGGACCCCGTCTCGCCGGTCGATCCGGGCACGGGTGGCGGCACCGGCGGCGGCACCCCGCGCCCGATGCGCTTTGCCGATGCGGCCGTGACCGGCAACCAGCGTGCCGTGGCCAACGCACTGGAGACCCTGCCGGACAGCAACCCTGTGCACGAAGCCGTGGTGACGTTGCCCGAGGGCGCGCCGCCGGCCGTCTTCGACAGCCTCTCCGGTGAGGCCCACGCCAGCGTGGCCACGGGTCTGATGACCCTGGCGGGTGGCGCACGGGCGCTGCCGCTGGCGCATTTGAACGACAGCCTGTCCGCCGGCATGCTGCCCGGCGCGCCCATCGCCCAGCTAGGCGGCCCCCTGCCGGCCGCAGCGTTGCCCATTTCCGCCGCCCAGCCGCTGTGGGTAGAGGTGCTGGGCAACTGGCAGAACTTCCATGGGAGCGCCGATGCGGCGCGCGTGCGCCAGCAGACCGGCGGCTTCTATCTGGGTGGCGACGGGGCGGTGGGGCAAGACTGGCGCATCGGCGGGGCGTTCGGCTACGCCAACAGCACGCTGCGCGTGAGCGAACGGTCCTCGCGTGCCATCACCGATTCCTTCAGCGCCACGCTCTATGGCGGCCGCGCGTTCGCGCTCGGCGGCGGCAAGCTCAAATGGCTGTTCGGCACCGCCTATAGCTGGCACGACGCCGACACCGACCGGCAGGCCAGCCTCGGCGGCAGCACGGTCCAGTCGCTGACGGCCAGCTATCACGCCAGCACGGCGCAGGTCTTCACGGAAGCCGGCTTCGCCATGCCGCTATCGGCAGCAACCCAGCTCGAACCGTATGCCGGCGTGGCATGGAGCGACACACGCACGCGCAGCTTCGCGGAGACGGGCGGCTCGGCGGCCCTGCACAGCCCTGGCGACAGCAACACGCTGACCACCACCACGCTCGGCCTGCGCACCAGCGCGCGGGTCCAGTTTGGCGGCACCGACGCGGCGTTCTACGTCGGGGCGGGCTGGCGCCACGCGTTCGGCGACGTACGCCCGGCTACCACGCTGGCCTTCGACGGCAGCCAGCCGTTCACGGTGACGGGCGCCCCGATTGCCCAGAACGCGGCCCTGGCCGAACTGCGCGCCGATTTCGCCATCTCGCCCATGGCCACGCTCGGCTTGCGCTATACGGGCCAGTTCGGCGGCGGCAACCAGGACCATACCGGGACGGTGGGATTGCGGTGGCGGTTCTAGGGCCCGGGCGTACCGGCGCGGAGGCCGGTTCGTCACCCTGCAGGACCAGGGCCATCGCCCGACGTTGACGCGTTGACGTTGACGTTGACGCAGCGCAAGCGCTGCGCGACCTTTTGTCCTAGGCTTTCAGGACATCGCGCTGGATGACTCGGCGCGTAAGCGTCGCATGTCAGTGGAGCATTGTTCATGGGGATCTTGAACTGGCGATTGAATGGCCGGAGACGTGCCAGCCCGCACCGCAGCAGGGAGCTGGAGGCGCTGGCCCAGGAAATTTGCCGGCTGAGTCCGCGGCTTCGATTGCTGCCGCGCTATGCGCAAAGGCTGGCGCCACACCTCGGCACGGCACTCGACTACGTGCGCACGCTGATCGCCGACATCCCTGCGCCCCGGGAGGCCAGCCCGCAGGCGTGGGCAACGGATTCCTACGTGCACGCGTGCTTCGGCACGCCCCATGATGTTCAGTTGATCTTCAGTCGCTCAGCCGATCTGCAGCAATTCTTCGAGACGTCGCCGGATGCAACGGAGGCGTTCGCCGTGCTCGGTATGGACATGACGGAAAAGCGCACGCTGGGCGTGGGTCTGGAAGGGGATGTCATGCGGACCGATGTGCTGCAGACGATCATCAATTTCAGCGACCACCAGGTGCGCTTGTGTGGGCGCGACAAGCCCGAACTCTGCCGGCAGATCGAGGGCCGCATGCTGGACCAGCTCGCCTTGCAGGGCCTGGCGAGCGCGGCGGCCGGCGGTATCGGCCGCGACCTGCGCTTGCAGGAGATGGCGTTGCTCGGCAAGCGGTTGCGGTTCCTGGAGGGGGAGGGGGAGGGCGTGGGCATGCGCGCGATGCTCGGCGGCGCGGCGGCACCGGATCCCGACGAGCAGGCGCGGTTGCGAGCGCAGCTTGCCGAGGGCGATGCCAATACGCGCACTGCGTCAGTGTCGAAGGATTCTGTCAACGCCCTGGAATGTCAGTTGCTCGCCTTGCAGAAGACGTTTTCCGACGCGAAATCCTATTTTTTCATCGAACGCCGCCACATCAGACTGAGCCGAATGAATGTCGTTGTGGGCGAGGACAGCATGTCGCCAAGCGACGCGCTCGAGTTCACCGCTGCCAGCATCCCCGGCGACCCACCCGCCACAAGAACCTTTCTGCTTGTACGAATTCCACGAGCCGTCATGCTGACGCGCATGCGGCTGCTGGAAGAAGCCGAACGTTACCTGTAGCGGCAGCTCGCGAGGCAACGGGCAGTCTCCGCGAAAGACGCGACTCATATCTGGCTGGTGAAGCACCGCTGATCAACCTTGTAGCCAGCGGCGATCTCCGCCGCCTGTTCGACGAACGGCCGGGTCAGCGGATTGCCGATTTCCTTGTGGAAGGCGATCCACAGCTCCAGGGTCGGTACGTCCCGATTGGCGATCCGTCGATAGACCACGCCCTTGACCGGCTGCGCAGCGGCCGAGGCGGGTACCAGCGACACTGCCACGCCGGCTGCCACCATCGACATCATGGCGTGGTGGCGCGCCCCGTCGTGCATGCACGATGGCACCACACTGTGCTCCGCCAGCCAGGTCATCATCAGGTCGTGCGCATATTGGCCGTAGCGCCGTTCGAGCGTGGCAAGGCTTTGCCCATCGAGGTCACGCGCATTGACACTGGACTTTCCGGCCAAGGGATGGCTCGCGGGTGCGGCCAGGACATAGGGCTCCGACATCAGGCGTCGCGCCTGCAGGCGGGAATCGGTAACAGGCGGTCGCAGGATCGCCACATCGAGTTCGTTCCCCAGAAGTGACTGGATCATCGCTTCGGAGCTGGTCTCGCGCAGGGAGTACAGGACGCCGGGCACCTGCGCCGAGAACTGCCGCAGGATGTCTGGAACCAGTTCGATGGCGGAGATCGCGGTCAGGCCGATGCCAAGGTGCCCGACGTTCTCGCCGCGATCGGCCTGGGTCACCATTTGCCGCGCGCGGTGCTCGATGTCGAATAGTTTCTCCGCCTCGGCCCGCAGGACCTGGCCTGCCGGTGTCAGTCGCACGCTGCGCTTGTTGCGCTCGAACAGCTGGGCACCGATCTGCGCCTCCAGCTGCTTGATCTGCAGGCTGAGTGGCGGCTGGGTCATGTTCAGCCGCCGCGCGGCGCGTGTGAAATTGAGCTCGTCAGCCAGGACGAGAAACGAGGTCAACACACGGAGTTCGAGGGGGGTGTACATATACAGGAGCTGTATAAGTCAGATACAGAAGTAATATTGGAAATATAACTCGCGAGTACGCAGAATGTCTTCACCCAGCCGCCATCAAGGGTGGGAGACCAGAACAACAGCGCGAGACATGACCATCCAACACCCCATCGACGACCGCCTGCCTGCGCTGCTGCGCAGCGGCGCGCCCCTCCGCGGCATCTTTACCGCATTGCCCAGCCCGGCCATCGTCGAGATGTGCGCCTACGCGGGGTTTGCCTTCGTCATCATCGACAACGAGCATGGCGCGGCCGGTTTCGAGACGACCGAGCACATGCTGCGTGCGGCGCGCGCCAGCGGGATCATTCCCGTGGTGCGCTGCTTTCTTGGCGATATCGCGCGTGTGCTGGACATGGGTGCCAGCGGCGTCCAGGTGCCAATGATCGAGACTGCCGATGAGGCGCGCGACCTTGTACAGCGCGTCCGATACCCCGCCATCGGCCGGCGCGGCAGTGCCTTCAGCAGTCGCGCGGCTGGCTATGGCGCCTTTCCCGGCGTTCCGCACACCAACCGCAGCAACGAGGGTGTGGCATTGATCGCCATGATCGAGACCCCCGAAGGGGTGGCCAACGCGGCGGAAATTGCGGCAGTTGACGGGATCGACGCGGTATTTGTTGGCCCCAACGACCTGTCACACGCCATGGGCTATGGCAACGACTGGAAAGCGCCAGCCGTGGCTGCGGCCATCGAGCAAGCGCTGCGTGCCGTCGATGGCCAGGGCAAGTGCGCGGGCATCATCGCGCTGGGCGCCGAGGACGAGCAGCGCTACGGCCAGTTCGGCGCGCGCTACTTCGCCACGGTTGCCACCACGTTGATCACGCAGGCTTTCCGGCAGGCGGCGCAGCCCCACGACATGCCTGCGCCGACGCTGCGCTACTAGCTCGGCCCGGCACCGGGCCAGGGCCAGGGCCCGGCGTGGCGGGAAATGCAGGCTCGGCTTACGCCACTCGGACGCCTGGCGCGGCCGGAAGAAGTCGCCACCACGGTGTTGGCTGCGACAAGTGCCATGCCTTTTACAACTGGCGTGGTGATTCCTGTCGATGGTGGGCGCTCGCTCTGTTGAAGCGGGGCATTCCTATAAAAACTGGAGACAAAAACATGAGATTCGTGAATCGCTGCGCGTTGCGCGCTGCCCTGGCAATCGGCGGGCTCTCGCTTGTCATGGCCGCGCCGGGCGTGCGGGCCGATACCTGGCCGAGCAAGCCGATCAAGTACGTGGTGCCGTTCTCGCCGGGCGGGGTGTCGGATGCCACCGCCCGCATTGTTGCCGAAGGCCTGTCGCAGCGCTTGGGGCAGCCGGTCGTCATCGACAACAAGCCCGGCGTATCGGGCATCCTGGGCACGCAATTCGTGTCCCGTGCCGAGCCCGACGGCTACACCATCATGGGCGGCACCATTACCACGCACGCCGTCAACCCGTTCTTCTACAAGAAGCTTGGCTATGACCCGGTCAAGGACTTCGTGGCGGTGAACCTTGTGGGTACGGTCAGCAACGTGCTGGTGGTGTCGAACGAGAGCCAGTACCAGTCAGTCGACCAGATCGTCGCTGCCTTGAAGGTCAAGCCCGGCGCGCTGACGTTCGGCACGGCGGGGCCGGGCAGCTCGCAGCAGCTGTCGGGCCAGTTGTTTCAGAGCGCGACGGGTACACGCCTGCAGCAGATCTCCTACAAGGGCGGGGCCGCGGCGATGACGGACCTGATCGGCGGCCAGATCGACATGGTGTTCGAGACGGTTGCCGCCGCCAAGCCCATGCTCGACGGCAAGCGCGTGCGCGCGATCGGCGTGACGTCGGCGCACCCGCTGCCGAGCCTGCCCGGCGTTCGGCCGCTGGCGGAGCAGGGTCTGAAGGGTTTCGAGATGCAGTCCTGGCAGGGCATTTTCGCGCCAGCGGGCACACCCAAGCCGATTGTCGACCGGCTCGCCACCGAGATTGCGGCCGTCGTCGCGACGCCCGCCGTGCAACAGCGCTTGCGCGCGCTTGGCGTGGAGCCTGAGGGTAAGCCGGCAGCCGCGTTCGCCGCGTTCCAGCGGGCGGAAGTCGCCAAGTGGGGCAAGATCATCCAGGCGGCCGGGGTGGTGCCGGAATGAGCGAGACGGCACCTGCTTCCTTCGTTACGCCCGAGTATTTCAAGGCTCTGCGCAGTGTCGATACGCCGACCGAGCGTCGGCGGACATCCATTGATGCGTGACGGGCTCCCCCCGCCCATGCACCGAAAAAGCAAGTCATGCACCGAAATGCCCCGCACGGCCCCTGCTCTGGCGCCGTCGCGCGGCATCTCCCCTCTCATTCCCCCCAAAAGTCCTACGGGTTATTGCTCGTTGCTCCTTGGCACGTCTGTTGCATGGCATTCAAGTGACTTGAATTTGGTGCAGAGGACTTTCCTCAATGTGTTCCGGCGTATGGTCGGCGCCTCGCATCCGTTCGGTCAGGCGCCGGGCCTGCCGCCCGTTGGACATGTCTATATAGGGGAACAGAGTGCTGAAGAAGAAAACTGCGGCCGCCGCCGCGATTGCCGCCGCTGCCACGGGCGTGGTGCTGATGTCCGCGCCGGCGCAGGCAAAGGACGTCGTCAAGATCGCCTTTGTGGGCCCGCTGACCGGCGGTGTGTCGTCGATTGGCCTGGGTGGGCGCAACTCCGCTGACCTGGCCGTACGTCTGCGCAATGCCGATCCCAAGGCCAAATACACCTACGAGCTGGTCGTCCAGGATGACGAATGCCGGCCCAACGTGGGCGTGCAGGTGGCCACCAAGATTGCCGCGGACAAATCGATCGTCGGCGGCGTGACGCACTTCTGCTCGGCCGTGGCCATGGGCACCGTGGGGGTCTACAACCGCTTCGGCATGCCGGCCGTGGTCTGGGGCGCGGTGCTCCCCGAGGTCACGTATGGCAACAACTTCAAGGAGATTCATCGCGTCAACGGCACGATGATCAACCAGAGTGAAGTGGCGGCCAAGTTCATGACCGGCCTGGGCTACAAGAAGTGGGCGATCATCCATGACACCACCGACTACGGCAAGGGCCACAACAAATACTTCAGCGAATACCTGAAGAAGGATGGCGGCACTATCGTCGGCACCTTCGGCGTAACGGCCGACCAGCAGGATTTCACGACCGAACTGACCAAGATCCGCGAGCTGAAGCCGGACGTGGTCTATTTCGGTGGCCTCACGCCGCTTGGCGTCCGTATCCGCACCCAGATGGAGAAGCTGGGCATCAAGGCCCAGTTCGAAGGCACGTCGGGTATCAAGTCCGATGCCTACATCGAAGGCGTGGGCAAGCCCCTGTCTGAAGGCTCGCTGGCCTTTATCGAAGGGGCGCCGGTGGAGAAGCTGGCGGGTGGCCAGTTCTTCATGGAACGCTATACGCAGCAGAAGTATGGCGAACCGCCTGAGGCCTATGGCCCCTTCGCCTTTGCCGCCGCCAACCTGATCATGGACGCCGTCGAGAAGGTCGGTCCGGACCGCAAGAAAGTCCGTGACGTGCTGAACGGTACGAAGGATGTCGAGACCATCATCGGCAAGGTGACTTTCGATGATCACGGCCAGAACGTGGTGCCGCTGATTACCAAGTACGTCGTCGAGGACGGCAAGTGGGTGATCTGGGAAGACAGCGCCTACGCCAAGGGCAAGAAGAAGCTGGCTGGACTGTAAGCGTGGTGCCGGTGCCGGGCCGCGCCGTCTGCGGACCCGGCCTGGCGCTGCTGGACGGTCTATTCAGGCCATTCTGGGGATACCGATGAGTGTATTGGGACAGTACGTCTTCAACGGGCTGATGCTCGGCATGATCTACGCCATGGTGGCGGTCGGCTTCACGCTGTTCTTTGGCGTGCTGGACGTCATCAAGTTTTCTCACGGCGATGTGCTGATGGTGGGGGCATTCGCCGGGCTCGCCGCATCGGCCGGCGTGGTGGCACTGCACGTGGATTCGCCATGGCTGCAATTGCTGGCCATCGTGGTGTGCGCGATCATCGTGACCGGTCTGCTGGGCGCCGTGATTGCCCGCTTCCTGATCCTGCCTTTGCGCAAGGCGCCGCCGCTGAACACCCTGCTGGCGACCCTGATGCTGGGTACGGTGCTGCGTGAAGCCGTGCGCCTGTTCTACCCGGATGGGTCGAACCCAAAGCCGTTTCCTGCGCTGCTGCCCACCACGGAGCTGTCGTTGGGCGCGTTGACGCTCCGGGCCGACAACCTGATCCTGCTGGCCGCGGGTGTCGCCATCATCATCGGCGTCCATCTGTTGATCACGCGCACGCGTTTTGGCATGGCCATCCGCGCCGTGGCACAGGACGGCGAGACGGCGCGCCTGATGGGCATCAACTTCGAAGTGGTGGTGCTGGTCACCTTTGCGCTGGGCTCGGCCATGGCCGCGCTGGCCGGCGTGATGAACGGCCTCTATTACAACGAGATCAATTTCAACGTCGGTCTGCTCCTCGGTGTGATCGGCTTCGCGGCCGCCATTCTGGGCGGACTGGGCAACCTGTACGGCGCCATCCTCGGTGGCTTCCTGTTTGCCGCGCTACAGGTGCTGGGCAGTGCGACGCTGCCGGCGCTGGTGCCCGATATCCCCAGCGCCTACAAGGATGTCTTTGCGTTCGCCGTGGTCATCGTGCTGATGGCCTTCAAACCGACCGGACTGATTGCGGAGAAAGCCAGTGAACGTGTCTGACAACGTCTCGAATCCACTGCCACCGGCCGCCGTTGTCGCGGGCGGCAAGCAGCGCAGTCCGGCCCTGGTGCTGGGCAGCGCGGCCATCGTCATCGTGGCCTATCTCTATCTGTTCCTGCACGCGGAATCGCAGGTCGCCGTGGCCGCGCTGCTGGCGTTGGCCGTCGCAGCGACGGTCATCGCAGGCAGGTTCAAGGTCACGCGGGCCGTGGAGCAGGCGGCCGCCCGGCGGCCCGGGCTGTCGCGGCTGTGGGCGGTCGCGGGCACGCTCGCGCTGATCGTGCTGTTCCACGAAAGCCATTTTGTCTTGCTGATGCTGTGCGCGGTGCTGCTGTACACCACCGCCTGCCTGGGCCTGACGGTGCAGTTTGGCTTCTCCGGCGTGTCCAACTTTGCCGGCGCGGCGTTCTTCGGCATTGGCGCCTATGCCACGGCGGTGCTGGCCGCGCATACGCCCATCCCTACGATCCTCGTAATCGTGCTGTCCGGCATTGCGGCAGCCGTGATCGGCTCGCTGCTGATCGCGCCGGTGTTGCGCACGCGTGGCCACTATGCAGCGCTGGTAACCATTGCGTTCGGCATCCTGTTCAAGACGTTTCTAGAGGTCAACGATGTGCTGGGCGGCCCGCAGGGCCTGCAGGTTCCCGGCATGACGCTGTTCGGCTTCCAGTTCAATGAAGGCTTGACGCTGTTCGGCGTCGACGTGTCGTTCTACGCCAGCTACGCTCTGCTGAGCCTGGCGATTTGCGCGGGCACCTTTGCCGTGGTCAAGGCACTGGAGCGCTCGTGGGTAGGGCTGGCCATGGACGTGGTGCGTACGGATGAAACCGCCGCCGCGACGTTCGGCCTCCATATCGCGCGTTGGAAGGTCATCGCCTTCATGCTCGGCAACTTCTTCGCCGGCGTTGCAGGCAGCGTCTACGGCATGGTGACGGCGTTCGTGGCACCGAACAATTTCACGTTCGCCGACTCGCTGCTGATGCTGTCGATCGTCATCCTGGGCGGTCTGGGCAATGTGGTTGGCCTGATCCCGGCCGCCATCATCGTGCTGGTGCTGCCGGAGAAACTGCAGTTCATCCAGGAATACCGCTTCCTGTTCTACGCGGCGCTGGTCATCGCCATCCTGCTGTTCCGCCCCGATGGGCTGCTGCCGCGCAAGATCCGTCTGTTCTTCCCGACCCAGGACGCCAAATGAGCGACGCGATGATCGAGGTACGCAACCTCACGATGCGGTTCGGCGGCCTGACCGCGCTGGACAATCTCCAGCTCGACATCCGCCGCGGGGAAGTGCTGGGCCTGCTGGGGCCGAATGGCTCCGGCAAGACCACGTTCTTCAACGTGCTCACGGGGCTCTACAAGGCCAGCGCGGGCACCATCACGTACAACGGCGAGAACGTCATCGGCAAGACGCCGCAGGACATCTATCGCAGCGGCGTGGCGCGGACCTTCCAGCGCTCGCGCCTGTCGCTGCCGCTCACCGTATTCGACAACATCGTGATCGGCGACTACCAGCACATGCAGCACGGGCTGGTGTTCAACCTGTTTCGCCGCCAGGCATTCCGGGCCGAATATGAGCGCTATGTGGAATCGGTGCGCGAACTGCTGGGCATCTTCAGCCCACCGCTGGTGAATCGGCTATTCGAGCCCGTGGAGTCGTTCACGATGATCGATCGTCGCCGGATCGAGGTGTGCCGCGCGTTGATGAGCCGGCCACGGCTGCTGCTGCTGGACGAACCATCGGCCGGCATGACCCATGACGAGACCCATGAGCTGATGGACGACATCCTCCAGGTGCGAAGCCAGTTGAAAGACTTGTCCGTCGTGCTCATCGAGCACGAAATGAACGTGATCGAGCGCATCACCGAACGGTGCGTTGTGCTGAACTACGGCAAGAAGATCGCCGAAGGCACGTATGCCGAGATCACCGCCGATCCCGACGTGCAGACGGCCTATCTCGGGGAGGAAGCCGCATGAGCGATAACACGTTGCGCGTGGAGGGCCTGAGCACGGGCTATGACAAGGTCAACGTGCTGCATGACGTCTCCATCGAAGTGCCGCCGGGCAAGATCACCTGCATCCTCGGTGCCAATGGCGCGGGCAAGAGCACACTGATTCGTGCGATCCTGGGCCTGACGCCCGCACGCCAGGGCCGCATCCTGTGGGATGGCGTGGATATCGCTGCGGAGAAGACGCACAACATCATCGCGCGCGGCATTTCCTGCATACCGGAGGGCCGCAAGGTATTTCCCCGCATGACCGTTGCCGAGAACCTGGCACTGGGCGCCTTTCTGGAGGCCGATCCGGCCAAGGTGCGGGAGCGCATCGCGCGCGTCTACGAGATATTCCCGCGCCTGCGCGAGCGGTCGGGGCAACTGGCCGGCACCATGTCGGGCGGTGAGCAGGCCATGGTGTCGATCGGCCGCGGATTGATGGCGCAGCCGCGGCTGCTGGTCATCGACGAGCCGTCGCTTGGGTTGTCGCCGCTGTACGTGAAGGAAAACTTCAAGGTCATCCAGCAGATCAATGAGCTTGGCATGACCGTGCTGCTGGTTGAACAGAACGCGCGCCAGACGCTGGCGATTGCCCACCAGGGCTATGTGCTGACGCAGGGTCGCGTGGTGGCGCAAGGCTCGGCGCAGGCGTTGCGTGAGAATGACGAAGTGCGCGCCGCGTACTTTGGCTGAGTGTGCTGGCGGATCGATTCTGGAGACTGATGCCGTGGACCAATATCTCGATCTTCCCGTGCGTGAGCTGGTAGCGCGCATGTCCCGCCGCGAACTGCGCGCGGAAACCGTGGTGCGCGCTGCACTCGAGCGCATCCGGGTGCAGGACGACGCCATCCATGCGTGGCAGCACGTTGGGGCTGAAGCCGCCATCGCGCAGGCGCGTTGCCTGGATGCCGGCACCGCCTCGGCCGCGCTGCATGGCGTCCCGCTTGGCGTCAAGGATCTGATGGATACGGCGGATCTGCCGACGACATACGGATCGCCGATCTACGCAACGCATCGCCCGGTTCTGGATGCCGCCGCCGTGGCGCTGGCGCGCAGTGCCGGCGCGGTGGTGGTGGGCAAGACCGTTACCACGGAGTTCGCGACATTCCAGCCGGGCCCCACGCGAAATCCGCGCGCACCTGTGGAGGCCCCCCGCACGCCCGGTGGCTCGTCGAGTGGTTCCGCCGCCGCCGTGGCAGCCGGCATGGTGCCGCTGGCATTTGGTACCCAGACTGCCGGCTCGATCATTCGTCCTGCCGCCTACTGCGGTGTGATTGGCTATAAGCCCACGCACGCCACGTTGCCGCTGGCCGGCATCAAGCCGTTGTCGCCCAGCCTGGATACGGTCGGTGTGTTGGCCCGGCGCGTGGATGATGCGGCGTTGTTTATCGGCACGCTGGCACGCGATGTCTCGATTGCGGAAGCCTGTGCCCAGGCACCCACGCCGTTGCGCGTCGGCATTGTCCGCACGCCACTCTGGGACCGCGCCAGTGCGGACGCGCGTACCGCGCTGGAGACGGCTGCACGGGCATTGCGGGGGCTCGGCGCAACGGTAGAGGATGTCGGGTTGCCCGTGGCCTGCCATGGCCTCACCGAAGCCCAGATGGACATCATGGCCTTCGAGGCCGTCGCCGCGTTCGCACCGGAAGCGCGTGACCGGGCAGCGGAATTCAGCGCGGCGTTTGCCCGGCAGCTCGAAGCCGGGCGCGCGGTGTCGGGCGAGCGCTTCCGCGCGGCGCTTGCGCACGCGGAAGCCGCACGGACGTCGTTGGCAGTGTCGCTGGATGGATTCGATGTGGTCCTGGCACCCAGCGCCGAAGGCGAAGCACCCGAGGGGCTGGCCGCCACCGGCGACCCGATTTTCTGCCGCATGTGGACGCTGCTCGGTACGCCGTGCGTCCATGTGCCGACCGGAACAGGTGCCAGCGGCATGCCCGTGGGCGTCACCGTGACCGCACCGCGCCACACCGATGCGCGCGTGCTGGCCGTGGCGCATCGTTTGCATCAGGCGCTGGCTCTGCCAGCCTGACATCAGGAGAACATGTTGAATCGCTTGCATCAGCCGGCCAAGGATACCGAGGGCATCGTGGACAGCGCCGTACAGGCCGTCGCGGAACGGGCACAGGATCATGTCGACGCCAGTCGCCTGGCGGCATCGCTCGCCGCCCTGGCGCAGTTTGGCGGTCGTGACGACGGCGGCGTGTCCCGCGAAACGCTGACGGCGATCGACCTGTCGGCGCGCCGCCATCTTGTGGATCAGGCGCGCGCACTGGGCTGCCAGGTCAGCATTGACGATTGCGGCAACCTGTTCTTCCGGCGGGCCGGGCGCGAGGACCTGCCTCCCGTGCTGACCGGGAGTCATGCCGATACCCAGCCGGTAGGTGGCAAGTACGATGGTGCGTATGGCGTACTGGCGGGCCTCGAAGTGATTGCGGCGCTCAACGCAGCGGGCATTGAAACGGTGCGACCCATCGAGGTGGTGTCCTGGACCAACGAGGAGGGCAGCCGCTTCGGGCCCGGCGCGATGGGCTCCAGCGCCTTTGTCGATCCGGCGCGGCTGGCCGGCTATCGCGATGCCGCCGATCAGGCTGGCGTTCGATTTGGCGATGCCCTGGACGCGGCGCTGGCCGCCAGTCCTGACGTGGAGCGCGTGCCGATGGCGCGACCGATGTCCGCCTGCGTGGAACTCCATATCGAGCAAGGCCCCGTGCTGGAGGCCGCCGCCGTGCCGCTTGGGGTCGTCACCGGCATCCAGGCGGTGCGCTGGTTCCGCGTGGAGTGCGCGGGCACCATGGCACACGCCGGCACCACGCCGATGGCCGTGCGGCGCGATGCGATGGCCGTGGCCGTCGCCATCGCGCAGGACCTCTATGCGCTGGCGCCGCGCGAACCGGGGTCAACGGGGGCAACGGGCGCGCCGGAGCTGCGCCTGACGCTTGGCCAATGGGCGGTGGTACCGAATTCGGTCAACACCATCCCGGGCAAGGTGACCTTCACCGTGGACATGCGCTGCCTGGACGATGCCGCCCTCGATCGCGCCGAGGCAGCGCTGCGGCTGGCCTGCACGCGTCATGCCCCGGCCTCTGACGTGGCGGTCACGCGCTTCTTCCATCGAGGCCCGACGTATTTTCCCGAAGCGATGCTGGCATCCATCCAGCGCGCCTGCGCGCGGGCCAGCCAGCTTGCGGGCCGTGCGCCACCCATGCGGCTCACGTCCGGCGCCTTTCACGATGCCATGTACCTGGCCGATCATTGCCCGACCGCGATGATCTTCGTGCCGAGCAAGGACGGCATCAGCCACAACGCCGCGGAGGAGACCGACGCCACGGACCTGTTCCTGGGCGCGCAGGCGCTGGCGTACACTGTCGCCGAACTGGCCTGCCGCCGGCCGTGACAGACTCCGGCGCAGCGTGGCCGCCCCTTTGAATCCCAATCAAAAAGCCCGCATGGCAAAGACCGCGAGCCCGATCCCGCAAGAGCCGGTCGACAGCAAGTCGGCCACCCTGACGCTTGGCGTCAAGTTGCGCCACGCGCGACTGGTGGCCGGCTATACCCTGTTGCAACTGGCGAACAAGGCGGGTTGCTCCGAAAGCCTGATTTCAAAGGTCGAGCGCGGCCTGGCTACGCCGTCATTCACCACGCTCCACCGGCTGGCGGTGGCGCTCGACACCAACATCGGCGCGCTCACCAGCGAGGATGATGCGCATCAGTCCCCGATCCTCCGTCATGGCGAGCGGCCCGTCATCCGCGTGGGGGGCGTGGCGCTCGAACGGGTGGTGTTGCCCAAGCGCGGCGGTCTGCTGCAGGCCAACATCCACATCGTCTGGCCCGGCGAAGCCAGTGACGGCCAGATCGAGCATCAGGGCGAGGAAGTCGGCTACGTGCTGGAAGGCAAGCTTGAGCTGATGCTCGGGGACGATGTCTACCTGATCGGCCCGGGCGATGCGTTCACGTTCTCGAGCCAGGTGCCGCACGGCTACCGCAACGTCGGCGACGTTGTGGCCAAGGTGCTTTGGGTGAATTCTCCGGCGACGTTCTAGTGGGCCATCACGGATGCCATGTCGTCGGTTTTTCCACCTGCATGGCTGGCCGCTGGCTGCCCGCCATGGCATAGGAAAGCTTGTTCGCCGCGTCAACGACGGTTTGCGCGAGTTCCAGTAGCCGCTCTTCCCCCAGGCGCGCGGTCGGCCCCGAGATACACATGGATCCGAGTAGCCGCCAGTGCAGGCCGAATACGGGCGCCGAGACGCTCGATACCTCCGCTTCGCGCTCCCCTAGCGATAAATGGAAACCGCGGCGCCGGATTGTTTCGTAAAGCTCCCCGGGCTCCCCTGAGAAGGCGAGGATTACCCGGCCGGGCGATCCACTGTCGAGCGGCAAGGCCGCCCCAATCCGCACGTGGTGCCGGATCGCCTGCGGACCTTCCACGCGCACCAGGCAGGTCCGCTGTCGCCCTTCGCGCACATAGAAAGACGCGCTTTCCCCGGTCTTGATGGTCAACTCGCGCAGGACCGGCTCCACCACGTCCTGGACATTGAAGGTCGCCTGGTAGCACGCGCCCAGCCAGCCGGCAGCACGCCCAAGCCGCCAGCTCCCGTCCTCCTTCTGCACCAGGTAGTTGTCCGCCGCCAGCGTGCGCGCCAGCCGCAGCACGGTGGTCTTGTGGATGCCCGTCCGGCGGCTCAGCTCCGCCAGGGACAGCTGCGGATCGTTGACCCCGAAGGCTTCCAGCACGCGCAGGGCACGCGTGACCGCGATGACGCCGCTTCCGGCCTCCTCGCTGCCGGAAGCGCTGATCTCATCCTTCTTTGGGTTCATGGCACGAAACGCGTTGCGTTGTATGAAACGCCATTGTATGGCGTGAAACGTTCGACAACAATCCGTCTCACAACACAACGAGATCCGGAGACTGTCATGAGCGCGATTCGCCGCTGCATGTTCACCCTTGCCGTCACCCTGCTCGGCGCTGCCCACGTGGCGGGCGCCGCACCCGTCTATCCGTCCAAGCCCATTCGCGTCATCGTGCCGTTCCCGGCAGGCGGGGGCACCGACATCATTGCGCGGGAGGTGACCAACAAGGTGGCCATGTCGACGGGCTGGACTTTCGTGGTGGACAACAAGCCGGGCTCGGGCGGCAACCTGGGCGTGGACGCCGCAGCCAAGGCCCCCGCCGATGGCTACACCATCGTGCTGGGGCAGACCAGCAACCTGGCCATCAACCCCACGCTGTTCAGCCATCTGCCCTATGACCCGGTCAAGGACCTGACGCCGATCAGCCTCGTGGCCAGCGCGCCGCTCGTTCTGGTAACGCCCATCAGCTCGCCGTACAAGACCCTGGCCGATGTCGTACAGGCCAGCAAGGCAAAGCCGGGCGCGCTCAATATCGCCTCGCCCGGCAATGGCACGGTCGCCCATCTTTCGGGCGAGTTGCTGCAGAAGACGGCCGGCATCAAGCTGATCCACGTGCCGTACAAGGGTGCCGCCCAGGCGGTGAACGACCTGATCGGCGGGCAGGTCGACCTGTATCTCTCCTCGGTGCCGACCCTGCTGGCCCATATCAAGAGCGGCAAGCTGCGTCCGCTGGCGGTTACCTCGGCGAAGCGCGTGGACGATCTGCCCCAGGTGCCCACCATCGCCGAGTCCGGCTATCCCGGTTTCGAAGCCTCCACCTGGTTCGGCTTCGTCGCGCCCACCGCCACGCCGAAGGACGTCGTCACGCGGCTGAATGCCGAGTTCAACAAGGCGCTCCAGTCGCCCGACCTCGCGAGAAAGCTGAACGACCAGGGTGCGCTGGTCCTGGGCGGCTCGCCGGAAGCGTTCGGCACGCAGGTCCGGCAGGACATCGCGCGCTGGGCTTCGATCATCAAGGCATCCGGCACCAAGCTGGACTAGTCCTTCCCACCATTCCCCCTTGCATACCGGAGCCAAGCCATGAGCCTGCCCAATATCAACCCATCGTTTGAACGCGTGTCGGCCGCCGTCGTGGCCAAGGCCGCGAAATTCCAGCCGGCGATCCTCGCCGATGTGGCGGGCCGCCGTGGCGCGCTGCATGGCCGCATCAAGGCCCTGCGGCCGAGCATGAAGCTGGCCGGTCCGGCCTTCACGGTCGAGGTGCGCCCGGGCGACAACCTGATGATCCACGCCGCGCTGGCGCTGGCCCAGCCGGGCGACGTCCTCGTCATCGATGGCAAGGGCGACCAGACTTCCGCGCTGATGGGCACCATCATGATGAACGCGGCACGCCAGCGCGGCCTGGCCGGCGTGGTCATCGACGGCGCCGTGCGCGACAGCATCGAACTGGAGGCAATGCAGTTTCCTGTCTTCTCCGTGGGCACCAACCCGAACGGCCCGACCAAGGAAGTCGGCGGTCGCATCGGTCACCCGGTCTGCGTTGGTGGCGTGACGGTGTACCCGGGGGACTACGTCTGCGGCGACGCCGATGGCGTCGTGGTGGTCGAACGGGACAAGATCGAGTCTTTGCTCGCCGCCGCTGAACACAAGGAAGCGGCTGAAGCCAAGCGGATCGCGCAGATCCAGGAAGGCAACACGACGGCGCCATGGCTGCTGGCCTCGCTGGTGACCGCAGGCGTGCTCAAGCAGGGAGAAACGCTGTGACGAGCCGGCCCGCCATCATCGTGACGGGCGCGGACCTGGCGCCCGAAGCCCTAGCGATCCTCCATGACTACGCGATCATCTTTGCCGGCAAGACCCCGCAAGCGGCTGACCTCATCGCCCTCGCGCAGCGGCACGACCCGGTTGCCATCATCGTCCGCTACGGTAGCGTGACGGCCGAAGTCATGGATGCCGCCCCGTCGCTGCGGGTGATTGCCAAGCATGGCAGCGGTACGGATACCATCGACAAGGCCGCCGCGGCGGCGCGGGGCGTGGAAGTGCTGGCGGCGGTGGGCGTCAATGCCGCAGCCGTGGCGGAGCATGCGCTGGCACTGATGCTGGCGTGCGCCAAGTCGATCGTGCCGCTCGATGCGCGCATGCACGGCGGGCACTGGGACAAGGCTACCCACAAGAGCGTGGAGCTGGCCGGGCGCACGGTGGGACTGGTCGGGCTGGGCACCATCGGGCTGCGCTTCGCCAGGATGTGCGACGCCATGGACATGCGCGTCATCGGCTTCGATCCATACGCCAGGAACCTGCCGGACTACGTGCAGCCGGTTGGGATCGACGCGATCTGGGCCGAGTCCGACGTGATCTCGCTGCATTGCCCGCTGACGGACGACAATCGCAAGTTGCTGGATGCCGGCGTGCTCGCGCGCTGCAAGCGTGGTGTGATCCTCGTCAATACCGCACGTGGCGGGCTCATCGACGAGCCGGCCTTGCTGGCGGCGGTCCGGTCGGGGCAGGTGGCTGCAGCCGGGCTCGATAGCTTCGCCGCCGAACCGATGACCGCGCCGCATATCTTCCACGGGCAACCGGGCATGATCCTGACGCCGCACATCGGCGGTGTGACGAGTGCGGCCTACGTGAATATGGGCGTGGCGGCGGCGAAGAACGCGCTGGGGGTGCTCAACCGCGAGGGGGAGCCGGCACTGATGAAGGGATAGCGGACGGCCACTTCCGTCCGCAACACGCATGGCGACCCCGCCCGGAGCGGGGCGATCAAAAGAATCAGCAGTTGGAGACACACATGACCACGTAACAACGCGGCGCCGGATGGCTGCCGCAACTGGTACTGGCGGCGCTTGCCGTCCTTCCGATGGGCGCACATGCCGAGACCTGGCCGTCCAAGCCGGTCAAGATCGTCGTGCCGTATCCGCCCGGCGGCGCCGTGGACGCGGTCACGCGCAAGATGGCCCAGCGCCTCACCGAACAGACCGGCCAAAGCGTCTTCGTCGAGAACAAGGCCGGGGCGACGGGCACGATCGGCGCGGTCCAGGTGGCGCGATCGGCGCCGGATGGCTACACGCTGCTGGCCAACGACACCACCTACGCGCTGCTGCCCCACATCTTCAAGAAGCTGCCATTCGACTACGCACAAGACTTGCAGCCGGTTTGCGCCTATGTATTCGCGCCGATGGGCGTCGTCGTCAAGGCGGACAGCAGGTTCAAGACACTGAACGACCTGATTGCCGCCGCGAAAGGCGCCGACAGCAAGATCTCCTATGGATCGGGTGGGCCGGGGTCCACGCCCCATTTCGCCAGCGAGGCGCTGGGGCTGGCGACCGGTGCGCACTTCATGCATGTGCCGTTCAAGGGCGCCGGCGAGGCCACCGTGGCGCTGTTAGGCGGAACGGTGGACTTCCAGATGGCTTCCATCTCCGGTGTGATCGGGCAAGTGCAAGGCAACAAGCTGCGCGTGCTCGCCGTGAGCGGCGACAAGCGCCTGCCGGCGTTGGCCGGTGTTCCCACGTTCGCCGAGGCGGGCGTGCGCGGCTATGGCGTGACGAACTTCACCGGTCTCTGGGCGCCGAAGGGTACGCCGGCCGATGTTCTCGCCCGCCTCCAGAAGGAAGTCGCCACGGCCATGGCGACGCCGGAGATGCGCACCTACGCCGAGAACATCGGGGCCGATGCCGGCTATTGGGACGCCGGGGCCTTCCGCAAGGAGATGGGGGCGCGCACGGCATACTGGGGTAAGGTCGCCAGTGCGACCGGCTTCGAGAAGCAGTGACCGGGCATCGGCGCGCTGCGCAACCCACTTCAGGTAATCGACATGTTCCTCCTCACCCCGCCAACGATCCGCCAGGCAGCGCTGTTCAGCAGCCTGCCGGAGCGCTATCGCAAACGCCGTCAGACCGAATGGTCCGATGCCAACCAGGGGGGGCGGGCGATCGACTCGTTTCTCGAAGGCCCGGTCGTCGACGATGCAGGCAACCTGTATGTGACGGATATTCCCAACGGCCGCATCTTCCGGATCGACAACGGGGGAGAGTGGGACGTGATCGCCGAGTGGGACGGCGAGCCCAATGGCATGAAGTTCATCGGTCCGGACGCGCTGCTGGTCACGGATTACCGCAATGGGCTGATGGTGGTCGAGACGCGCACGGGCGAGGTCCGGCCTTACCTCAGGCGCCGCAACACCGAAAGCTTCAAGGGCGTGAATGACCTGACGCTCGATTCGCATGGCAACGTGTACTTCACGGACCAGGGCCAGACCGGCCTGCACGACCCTACCGGCCGGGTCTACCGGCTGACGCGCGAAGGCCGGCTGGATCTGCTGCTGTCCAACGTGCCGAGTCCGAATGGCATCGTCCTGTCTCCGGATGAGCGCTTCCTGTTCGTTGCCGTGACGCGGGGGAACTGCGTGTGGCGGATGCCGCTGCTGGCGGACGGGAGCGTTTCCAAGGCGGGGCAGTTTTTCACGTCCTATGGCCCCAGCGGACCTGACGGGCTGGCAATGGACCAGTCCGGCCGCCTGTTGGTGGCCAATCCGGGGCTCGCTTACATATGGGTGCTGAATCACCGGGCGGAACCTGTCGAGGTGATTTGTGGCACCCCGGGCCACTCGCTGACCAATGTGGCCTTCGGCGGCCCGGCGGGCAAGACGCTCTACATCACCGACTCCACCGCCGGCGAGATTCTTTGTGTCGAGATGGATGTGGCTGGCGTGCCCGCCCACCGGGCTGCCTAGCGCTTCGCTTGCAGGAACGAGGAGGGCGGCGCGCCCAGCGCCTTGCGGAACATCGTCGAGAACGCGCTAGGGCTGTCGTAGCCGAGATCGAGCGCCACCTCCGTGACGGGCGTGCCGGCCGACAGGCGGGACAGCGCTGCCAACAGGCACGCCTGCTGGCGCCACGCACCGAATGACATCCCGGTTTGCTGTTGGAACAGGCGCGCAAACGTGCGCGGGCTGCAATGCAGTTGCCGCGCCCAGTCGTCGGCGGATGCGCGGATATCCGGGTGCGCCAGCAGTGCCGCGCAGAGCTTGGCTAGCGCCGGGTCGCGCGGCATGGGGGCAAACAGTGGCAAGGTCGGCGCGCGATTCAATTCGAAAAGGATCAGCTGCATCAGTGCCCCTTCGCGGCTGTCCGCCGCGTAGTGCGCGGGCACGTCTGACGAAGCCAGCAGTAAGGCATGCAGTAAGGGGCTGACCACCAGCACCTCGCAGCCCGGACTGCTGCGCGGCGCCGATTCCGGCAGCACGTAGACGCTGCGCGTACTGACACCATTCATGCGGACCCGATGCGGCTTCCCCGCAGGAATCCACACGCCCGTATAAGGCGGCACCACCCATGCACCTTCTTCGGTGCCCACCTCCATCAATCCCGTCATGCCATACAGGAACTGGGCGCGGCGGTGGCTGTGTGTATCGAGCAGCGTGCCGAAGCTGTAATCGGTGCCGATGGCCAGCGCGGCACACGGGCTGGCATCGACGCTGTCGAGCGGAACATTGAGCATGTGGGCGCTGCGGAAACGTTGGCAGAATCTCGAAGATTATTGTCCAAACATCGCAAGTTTGCCAGCGGCATCCGCCGTATCGTCAGGATTCGTTCGATGGGCAACGAGGGTTGACGATGTCGATGTACGCGGTACTCCTGATCTGCGGCGGTCTTGCCGGCGTGACGACGGTGCTGTTCGGGTTTGGCGGTGGCTTTGTCGTGGTACCGCTGCTTTATACGATCCTGACGATGACGCACGCGGCCGGCAGCGCTGTGGCGCAGGCGGCGATGCAGATCGCCGTGGCCACGTCGTCGTGCGTGATGATCTTTGGCGCGTCCATGGCCACGTGGCGCCATCATCGCGCCGGCAATGTGGACTGGCCGCGCATCCGGGCGATGGGCGCCTATATTGCCGTCGGCGCCGTTGTTGGTGCCGCCGCCGCGAGCTCGCTCAGCAGCGATTGGGTGCGGTGGGCGTTCGTCGCCTATCTGGCCACGACGATCCTGGACAGCACGCTGCGCCCCGGATTCATGCGTGCCGGCCCGGGCACCGCGCGGCCGATGACGGCAGCCGCCACGGCCGCCATCGGCGTCGGTATCGGGGCGATTGCCGCCTTCCTGGGGGTGGGCGGTAGCGTGATGACCGTGCCGCTGATGCGCCGGCGCGGGGCCACCATGACGCAGGCGACGGCAATGGCCAACCCGCTGTCATTGCCGATGGCGGTGACGGCCACCGCCACCTACGTCGCGCTGGCCTGGCAGCACGGCGCGACCTTCGGCCCCGGTCACGCCGGCTATGTCGATCTGCTGGCGTTCGTCGTGCTGGCGGCCGGTTCCTGGGCGGGGATCCGGCTGGCGGCGCGGTGGATCGGCCGCATCCCCGACCGCGTCCACGCCGTCACGTATATCGCGCTGCTCGCCCTGGTGCTGGTGACGATGGTGGCGGGCGGCAGCCTGGCGTGACCTGCCAGCCTCAGTTGTCGACGAACGAGACAAAAGCGTCGAGTTCAAGCCGCTGAATCGCCATGTTGTTCTCGGGCACGCTGTTGTCCGCGTAACCCAGTGACATGCCGGCCACCACCATCTCGCAGTCGGGAATACCGAGGCCCTTGCGGAGCACATCGGATTGCAGCGACCAGATCTGCTGTGGGCAGGTATCCAGTCCTTCCGCGCGCGCGGCCAGCATGACGTTCTGGAGGAAGCAGCCGTAGCAGAGGAAACTGGCCCATTCCAGGCAGCGGTCCATCGTGAAGATCAGCCCGACCGGCGCGTCGAAGAAGCGGAACTGGCGTTCCACGTCGCGCCGGCGTCCGGCAATATCGCTCCGGGCCACGCCCTGCGCGTCGCCGAGCATGCCGCGGAACATATTGAAACGCGACGAATACGGCGCCGGCAGATCCTTGGGAAAAAACGGATACTCGTGGGCCAGCGTGTCCGGGCCGGCGCGATAGGCGTCGACCGCGGCGGTGGTAATGCGCTCGCGGGCGTTGCCGGTCAGCACATAGCATTTCCAGGGCTGCGTGTTGCTTGAACTCGGCGCGTACTTCGCCACCGAGAGGATATCCCGCACCGTCCGGAGCGGCACCGGCCGGTCGAGGAACGCACGCTTGCTGCGGCGTCCGCGAATCAGTGTCTCGGTGAACCGGGTCGCCGCCGTGCTCATCTCCGTCTCCATCTCAGCCTCCAATACCATTTCCATCGCTCTGTTCTCCATGTGGGGTCGCGGTGAAAAAATCATAGCCGCGTGGTGGACGCTGAAAAGATGGCGATCTTTGCATGCTTCGTCCGAGAACGTTGAACGATGCACCGCACCGGCGCGCCATGCGTGAAGACGGTGCCGAACTCCGAGGGTTTACCTGTGTAAGCGGGACGAAAAACATGCCGCCTGCACCGCTGCATGGCCGCAATGCACCGCTGGCAAGCGCGCGGCAACGCGTGCATTCCGGCGTCCATATTCATGGACGCAATGTTCCTGAAAGCCGCGCGCACGGCGGAATCCGGATCGCCTATCTTGTCACTCGAGATCCATGCATCGATTGCATGCGACACACGTTGGAGCGAGTGGATGAACCAGTTGAAATGCCTGCCGCAAGAAGAGATTGTCTGGGGACACGACATCCTGGAGGAGGTTGCCGCGTCGCTGGGAGACCGCGGCATCCGCCGCCCGATCACCTTCACGGTCGGGTTCCTCGAATCATTGCATCGTGACATCCTGAAGCCGGGTATCCGGGATGGCGTGGGGTCCTTTATCGACCTGCCACCGCATGTGCCGGACTTCGCCGTGCGCGATGGCCTGCAAGCGTGCCTCACGCGTGACGCGGGGTCCATCGTCGCGCTGGGCGGGGGCTCGGTGCTCGACGCAGCGAAGGCGGTCTCCTACGAGCACTTCAAGCAGACCGGGCGCTACCTGCCCATCGCGGCCTTCCCAACCACCTTGTCCGGCTCCGAATTCTCCCACTACTTCGGTGTGACGGAGACGGACGGTCCGCAGAAATTCAAGCGCAGCTACGCCGTGCGTGAAACGGCACCCAAGATCGTTGCCATCGATCCGCGCCTGGTCATCGATACCCCCCGCGCACTGTTGCTGAGCTCGGCCATCAAGGGTATCGATCACGCCGTGGAAGGGATGCGCAGGGTTGGCGTGGATCATCCGCACGCGATCCTGGCCGCGCGGGGCGTTGAGCGCTTCCTCGCCGTGCTGGAGAAGTGGCCGCCGCAGCTTGAGACACGGGAGGCCATCGCGCGCGGCCTGGTCTCGGCCGACGACCTGCTGCAGCTCCAGCTTGGCGCCTGGCAGTGCTACTTCTATCCCGCGTCGGTCATCTACGGACTGAGCCATCGCATTGGGCACATCCTGGGCGGCACGTTCGGGCTGCCGCACAGCATGACCTCGTGCATCACGCTGGCGCCCGTCATTCGCGCCTGCGCCGATGCCTATGGCGACAAGTTCGGCATCTTCGCTTCTGGCACGGGGCAAGCAACCGCCGCCACTTCACTGGCCAACCGCATTGCGGATGTCGTGCACGCCCTGGCCCTGCCGAGCCGGCTCGCCGCCTTGGATTTCGACCGCGCGAAGCTGTCCGAGGTGGCGGCGCTGCTGAAGCAGAACTATCCCGCCGAGGTCGGTGACCTGGGCGACCACGCAGGACAGAAGCTCGACGCACTGCTGGAGAGCATGTGGTGATGACCCATCCCGACCTTCATCCCGACCTCCATCACCGTGATCTGCTGCAGTCGGCCCGCGCGGCCACGCAACCAGCCGGCCTGCGCAAGTCGCTCGACGCCCTGGCGACGCGGCAGATATCCGCGACGGCGCTGGCGGAGCAGGCGCTCCACGAGGCGGAAGCCTGCAAGCGATCCGTCAATGCGTTCTCGACCATCGACTGGGACCGCGCGCTCAAGGCGGCGGCGGAGAGTGACCGTCGCTACGCCGAGAATCGGCAGCGGCCGCTGGAAGGGCTGCCCATCGCGATCAAGGACCTGATCGACACCAAGGGCATGGAGACCCGCTACGGTTCGGCGGCCTACCTCGGGAACCTGCCCGCCGCCGACGCGGACATCGTGAAGGCGCTGACGGAGCGTGGCGCGATCCTCGTCGGCAAGACCACGACCCATGAGTTCGCGTGGGGTGTGACCACCGCCAGCGCCAGGTTTGGCGATACGCTGAACCCGCTCGACCGCACGCGTATCCCCGGCGGCTCCAGCGGCGGCGCCGCGGCGGCAATTGCCTATGGCGCGGTCATGGCCGGCGTGGGCACCGATACCGGCGGCTCCGTGCGCATTCCCGCCGCGCTGTGCGGCGTGGTCGGCTACAAGCCGACGTTCGATACGTTCTCCACGCGCGGCGTGTTTCCGCTGGCGCCATCGTGCGACCACGTCGGGCTGCTTGGGGCGCAGGTCGACGATGTGTTGTTGCTGGCCGATGCCCTTCACATCGAGGTGCCCGAAAGCGATGCGTGGCTGTCCGCACGCGTCGGCGTGATCCCGGAGATCGCGCCGGTACCGGCGAGCCCGGCGGTCGCCGCGGCATTCGAGCGCGCGATCGAACGACTGGGGCGGGTCTTCGCCTGCGTAAACGTCGACACGTCCGGCCTGTTCGACGGCGTATTCGATGCCTTCGCGAACATCGTGCTGATCGAAGGCGGTATCGAGCACTTCCGGCGCAACGACCGCGACCGCATCGCCACGCACTACAACCCCGAGACCGTGGACCGATTGCGGCGCGCGGAGACGATGGACCTGCGCGGCTACGCGGCGGCCCAGCAGACCCGGCGGCAGTTCACGGCCAGGCTGCGCGAGGCGATGTCGACGGTCGACTACCTCGTGCTGCCGACCTGCCCGTGCGTGGCCCCCCATCTCGGTGCCGCCACCGTGGAGATCGGCGCCTGGTCCGGCACGGTCCGCGAAGCGCTGATGACCTACACCGCGCCGTTCAACATCGCCGGGTTTCCCGCCATCTCGATTCCATTGCCGGCCGGCGATTGCAGTCTTCCTGCGGCATTGCAGGTCGTGGCCAAACCGGGCGACGACGGCGCGCTGCTGCAGATCGCGCAGCAGATGGAACTGCTGCTGCGGGCAGGTACGGCCCACGAGATTTAACCCCTCACAACCAGGAGACAATGATGGACGACTCCGTCAAGCCAGAGCGCGCCGCCCCGGCCAGCGCTTCCCCCGGGCAGACGCCCTACAGCGCGTGGATGCGCACCGACGTGCTGCACTCGCTGCAACACCCGGTCAGCGATCATCCCGGCGAGCATGCATGGATCACGTCGGTGCAGGTGTCCGAGCTTTACTGGATGCTGATCATCAAGGAGCTGCGGATCGCCCAGGCGCAGTTACGGGCCAATGATCTGACGCAGGCCATCAAGACATTGCAGCGCGTGGTCGCCCATCACGAGCCGCTCAACGCCACGTGGCGCTCGCTGGCGTGGATGACGCCTACCGACCTGCTGGCGATCCTGTCGCGCGCGGTGGCGACGTTCGGCAAGGACACCGCGCTCCAGGGCTGGACCTACCGGCAGATGGTCTACCTGCTCGGTATCAAGCAGGTGGAGCACCTGCAGCATTTCGAGCCGCAACCCGCGCGCTGGGACCAGCTCAACACGACGTTGCACCAGCCGAGCGTCTACGACGATGTGCTCGGCTACCTGGACCGCCACGGCTTCCCGGTGCCGGCAGCCGTGTTCCAGCGCGACTTCAGCCAACCCTATACGCCCAGCAAGGACGTCGAGAAGGCCTGGCGCGATGTGTATGCCGACCCGCACCAGCACATCGAACTCCAGCGTCTCGGCGAGACGCTGGCCGATGTCGCCGAGGGTTTCTCTGCCTGGAAGCATTTGCATCTGATGGCCACGCGCCGCACGTTCGGCGCCCGCCCGGCCTACTTCGGCACCGAGGGCGTTGCCTGGCTGGTGCCGACCATGGCGGAGATCCCGTTTCCGGAACTCTGGTCGGCGCGTGGCTTTATCGGTGACCCGCCGGCGGCATGCCCGCACATGCACAAGCAAGGGGGCGCACAGCAATGAACCATACGACATTGACGAGTCTGGCGGCCGGTGCCCGTGCCGCCATTGCCGATCCCGCGCGGATCACTATCGTTGGGGGTGATGCGACGCCGCGCTTCGAGCTCTTTCATGCGGCGAGTTCGCTGTGCTCGCAGAAAGTGCGCACGGTGCTGGCCGAGAAGCGCCTGTCGTACCGCTCGAACGACATGATGATCCTGGGCTCGATGGGGCCGGAGGGCGTCATCCCGGCCGAGCACTACCATCCGCCCTATGTCCGCCTGCGCCTGATCGCCGGGCAGGAGGGGGACAGGGCATTTGTCAGCGGTTACAGCGGGCGTACCTCGGTCGAGACCGAAGGCTTCGATCCGTGCGTGGTGCCGCTGCTGGTGGACTACGAGGCCGGGCGGGTAATCGCCGATTCGAAGCGGATCTGCTGCTACCTGGACGCGGTGTCCCATGACCCGGTAAAACTGGTGCCGGAGGACGCAGTGGCGCGCGCGGCGGTCTTGCGTCAGGTCGATATCGTCGACAGGATCCCGAACGGCACGCTGCTCTATGGCTTTCATCCCGATGCCGATGCGCGGCCCGATGCACTCAAGGCCGGCATGGAACGGGTCTACGACTACAAGATCATGGCGCTCGAAGCGATGATTGCCGCCAATGCGGACGATGCCGCGCTGGTAGCCGCTTATCGCGCCAAGATCGCCAAGGAGCGCGGTGGCAAGTCAGTCCGCCACGACGCGGCGTTCCAGCGGGCTGCGCGCCTTCACGTGGCAAGCCTGCTGGAAGACCTCGAACGGGCGCTGTCCATGTCGTCGGAAACCTATCTCAAGGGCGGCCCGTTCACGCTGGGCGATGTGCTGTGGGGCGTCAACCTGGTGCGGATGGCATACCTCGGGCTGGGGTTGCTGTGGGAGGATCTGCCGAACGTCTCGCGCTATGTGGATCTGCTCGCCAGGCGGCCGTCGCTGTGCAAGGAAGCCATCCAGGCTACGCTCGGCGCGATGCCGCCGTCGTTGTACATGGAAGCGGTGGCGAGCTGCGGTGAGGCCGTGGCGGCTTAGGGTTGCAGCGTTGGAAGCGGGAAGGAAACAGGCGGAGGGTATTGAGAAGGGCGGAGGGCAGAGAAGGGCGGGGACCGCAAGTCCCCGCCCTTTTTTGACATCAAGCGGCCACGGGTTCCTGCGCACAACGCAGCGAGCGCGCCACGCTGGTCACGCGACGGCCCTGGAAGCGAGCCACGGCCAGGTGGTCTTCGTCGGGCTTGTTGGCGTCGAGGTGCGAGACATGGGTCGCGCCGTACGGCGTGCCGGCCTTGAACATCACGGCGTCGGCGTAGCCCAGCGGCACGATGATCAGGCCCAGGTGCGCCATCGGCGTGTAGATCGAGAGCAGCGTCGATTCATTGCCACCGTGACGCGACGACGTCGATCCGAACACAGAGCCGACCTTGCCGTTCAGCTTGCCCTGGAACCACAGGCCGCCGAGGCTGTCGATATAGGCCTTGAGTTCCGTCGAGATCGAGCCGAAACGCGTTGGGGTGCCGAACACGATGGCGTCGGCCCACTCGGCGTCGGCCTCGGTCGGCGCTTCGTAGCGGTCGTTCATTGCGGTGGCGTTCTCGAGCCAGCCCGGCGCCTGGCGCATCACGTCGGGGCCGACCACCTCGCGCGCGCGGCGCAGGCGGACTTCCGCGCCGGCCTCGATGGCGCCGGCTGCCACGGCCTTGGCCAGCAGTTCGGTGGAGCTGTTGCGGGAATAGAAGGCGATCAGTACTTTGGGTTTCTGCATGTCAGGTCCAGACAGGGTGAAGTCGGTCAAACGGAAATGGGTTCGAGTCGGCCAAGCAACTCGTCCTTGCGGTCGGCCAGCCAGGGCGGCAGCTGGAATTCCTCGCCGAAGTGGCCGGGTTCCTCGTCGATCGCGAAGCCGATATCGGTGGTGGCTGCCTCGAACATCACACCGCCCGGCATCTTGAAATACATGGAGCGGAAGTAGTTGCGGTTCACCGACTCCGAGGTGTCGATGTAGCCCAGCGCCATGAACTTTTCCTTGAGGGCCATCTGCTGGTCCATGGTGTCGACGGCAAACGCCACGTGGTGGATCGTGCCTTCGCCATAGACCGAGGAACCCTGGTGGCGATCCGGTTCATGCAGGAACTCGACGACCATGCCGGGGCCGCCGGTGTGCGTCTCGAAGCGGTAGTACGGCCCGGACTGGCCAACCTGGCGGAAGCCGATCGCTTCGCTCATGAAACGGATCGATTCGGCCACCTCGCGCAGCGACAGCGTGATGCTGTGCACGCCGCGAATCGCGAACGCTTCGGGAATATCGCTGGCTACGCAGGCCGGACGCTTATCGAGATCGGTTTCGACCAGGTCGAACTCGATGCCGCAAGGGTGATGGAAACGCTGGCGCCGCTCGTCAAAGCGTGCGGTGATGGCGCTGTCGTAGGCAATGCCCATCGCGTCGAAGCGGGCGCGCCAGAAATCGAGCGAGCCAGTCGGCACCGAATAGTTGATGACCCGGACCTGGCCCGAGCCGGGGCGCGCCGTGACCCCTTTCTGCCGGAACGGGAACGATGTCACCAGGGTACCCGGGTCGCCGTTGGCGTTGCCGTAGTAGAGGTGATAGATCGGGTCCTCGCCGTCCAGAAGAACAGTCTTCTTGACGAGGCTTTGCCCCAGCAGCTTGACGTAAAAATCCACATCCTCCTGCGCGTGTCTCACGCCGGCGGTCAGATGATGAAATCCCTTGATCATCGACATTGTCCTCTCCACTTGAGTATTGATGGTCACGAGACAGCGCGAAGCCGCTCATGTGCAACAGCTTAAGCGTTCAATATCGATTGGGCAGCGGTCAGATCGTGTACGCAAGGTTCGGCAAAACCGAACGATCGGCGTACCAAGGTTTGCCCGGATGCCACCCGGCGCGCCGTGCAGTATGATCGGAGCTCGATACCATACTGACATGACAGCCGTTGCCATCGCGACAGCGGACTGCGCGCCCCCATGCAATGCTGGATCTGAAGGATGTCTATTTCTTCGTGCAGGTCGTTGACCGTGGTGGCTTCACCTCGGCCGGCGAGGTGCTGCGCCTGCCGAAGTCGACGCTGAGCCATCGGGTCAAGGAACTGGAGGCGTCGCTGGGCGTGCGCCTCATTAACCGCACCTCGCGGCAGTTCGCCATGACCGAGGTGGGCCAGGAGTTCTACCAGTACGCGATGAACCTGCTGCGCAGCGCGGAGGTGGCCGAGGAGGCGATGCGCCAGCGGCTGGCGGAACCCAGCGGCGTGATCCGCGTGACCACCGCCGCCGAGATCGCGCAGTTTGCGCTGCGGCACGTGCTGCCCACCTTTCTGTCCGAGAATCCCAAGGTCAAGATCGTGGAGACTGCCACGGACAGGCTGGTGGATATCGTGGGGGAGGGCTTCGACCTTGCGATTCGCGGTCATACGGGCCAACTGCAGGACTCGAACCTGATCCAGCATCCGCTGGCCAAGGCGCCGTGGTACCTGTTCGCGGGGCCGGAATACCTTGAGCGGATGTCCGTGCCGGCAGAGCCGGAAGACCTGATGAGCCATTCGCTCATCGGCATGGTCAGCAAGGGGCCGTTGCAATGGCATTTGCAGGGCCCAGACAAGCGCACCGTAACGGTGCCGATCGATCCGAGATTCCAGAGCAACAGCCTGATTTCACTGAAGGAAGCCGCCTGCGCAAATATCGGCATCGCGGCGTTGCCCGGATACATCTGCCAGACGGAACTGAAGGCCGGGGCGTTGCGGCAGATCTTGCCGCAATGGATCGCCGCCGACGCGCGCATCACCGCCCTGATTCCCTACCGTATCGGCCTGCTGCCGGCGGTGCGCACGATGGTGGACTACCTGGCCGTGGTGCTGCCCAAGGTGACCGCCTTCGACCGCGGTTAGTCGCACGCGGCTTGCGCGAGACCGTCCCGGCGGCGGCAAAGTCCGCAGCCGTTCTGCAAGATCCTTGTCAAACCGCATCCTCAAGCGGCGATGCCGGCCAGCGTTGGATGAGCGGCGCGTGGCTTTTCGCCAACCGCGATCAGTCATCGTTGATCATTCACCGCATCGAATATATGCTGGCAGGCATCCCTCCCAACGCTGGCACGTCGCACGCCCCATGAATCGCAATATCTCCCTGCGTCACCTGCGCTCGTTTGTCGAGGTGGCCAATGCCGGATCGTTCACCACGGCGGCGGCGCGCCTGTTTGTCACGCAGTCGGCGCTGACCGCGACCATCCAGCAGTTCGAGGAATCGGTCGGGCTCAAGTTGTTCGACCGCAATACGCGGCGCGTGGTGATGACGCAGGAGGCGGTCCGTTTCAAGGCCGAGGCCGATCGGATCCTTCGGGATTTCGACAGCGCCATCTCCGACCTGCAATCGTTCGCGGAAAGCCAGAAGGGGCATATCCGCATCGCAGCAGCGGCGTCGGTGATCTACCAGTTCCTGGTCACGGCCGTGGGCAAGTTCCGCCAGCAGTATCCGGGCGTCACGTTCACGCTGCGTGATGCCGGCGCGGAGCAGGTCGAACAGATGGTGATGGATGGTGAACTCGACTTTGCCATCACCAGCCGCCACAAGGGCATCGACGAGCTTTCCTACGTGCCGTTGCTGGAAGACCGCTATGGCGTGGTCTGCCGTGCGGACCATCCGCTTGCCCGGCGTTCGGGGCCCTTGCGGTGGGCGGATCTTGATCCGGAAGGTTTCGTCGCCTTCACGGCCGACACGGGCATCGGCACGTTCCTGCACGAGAACGCGGGACACTGGCCGGTCTTCGGCGGGGAACACGACGAGATTTCGAGCACAACATCCCTGTTCGCAGTGCTCAACGAAGGCGGGCGGTTTTCGATCATCCCGGCCCTGGCGGCCAAGGCGGCGGGCTTCACCGACCTGACCTATCGCGAACTGGCCACGCCGGTGCTATCCCGCGAGATCTGCCTGATCACGCGGCGGCTACGCTCGCTGTCGCCCAGTTCGCAGCGCATGCTGGACGTCATCATGGACACCATCCGTGCGCAGGCGTTGCCCGATGGGGTGTCGATCATCGGCGAGGAACCAGCACCGCGCCGCCCCGAGCGTCACACCACGCGACACACCACGCGCCGGAATGCGGGCTGAAGCGGCCGGCCCCGCGCCCGCGCCGCCCCAGCCCTTCCGGCGCAGCAACCGTCAGTCGAGGCTGATGTGCGCCTCGTCGATGACCTGCTTCCACTTCTTCGTCTCGCTGCGAATCGTGCTGGCCAGGCGCTCCGGCGGGCCGCCGGCGACATCGAAGCCGAGGCTGGTCAGCCGCTCGCGCACGGCCTTGTCCTGCAGTGCCTCGTCGAACGCCTTGTTCAGCCGGGCGACGATGGGTTGTGGCGTGGCGCGTGGCGCCAGGAATGCGTACCAGCCGATCAGTTCATAGCCCGGCACGCCGGCCTCAGCCACCGTCTGCAACTGCGGGGCGTTGGGCGTGGGCTTGGCCGTGGTCACCGCCAGGGCGCGCAGCTTGCCTTCCTTCACGAACGGCATCGCCTCTGGCAGGATCGCAAACATCAGCGAAGTCTGCCCACCGATCAGGTCCGTCAGCGCCGGCGCACCGCCCTTGTAGGGCACATGGTTCATCTGCACGCCCGCCATCCTCTTGTATAGCTCGCCGCCGAGGTGGGCCGGCGTGCCGTTGCCGGACGACGCGTAGCTCGTGCCCGGATGCGCCTTCAGGTAGGCGCCCAGCTCCTGCATGGTCTTGACTGGCACAGATGGATTGACGACGACCAGGCTGGCAAGCGTGGTGGCCAGGATGATCGGCGCGAAATCTTTCTGCGGATCGTAGGGCAGCGTCTTGTACAGGCCGGGGTTGGCGGCCAGCGCGGTGGAGGTGCCGAGGAACAGCGTGTACCCGTCCGCCGGCGACTTGGCGACATAGCTCGCGCCGATATTGCCGCTGGCGCCGGGGCGGTTCTCCACCACCACCGGCTGGCCCATTTCCTCGCCGATCTTCTGGCCGAGCACGCGCGCGAGTACGTCGGTGGAGCCGCCCGCCGGATACGGCACGATGATGCGAACCGGCTTGCTGGGATACGCGGCGATCTCCGCGGGCGTGGCATCGGCCGCGTGGGCCAGGGGCGTCAGCAACAACAGCGCGACGGGCAGGGACAGCGTCTTGAAGATGCAATGCATGACTACCTCTCCACCGGTGCGGCGTGGGTCCGCCCGGATGTTGTGTGGCAAAGGCACCTTCGGGTGCCGGCTCTTGTCTCCTCCGCATGCATGATGCGTGCCGATTCAGGTGGCGTAGCCCTGTTCCCGATCGTACGCGATGCGCTGGATGTCCCGTTCGGTGGCCGGGCCGAAGCCACCACCGCCCGGGGTGCGCAGGATCACTTCGTCACCGGGCTGCAGCGTCTGCGGCTGGCGTGCATCCACGGCCCGCCCGTTGATCAGCACTTCGCCGCAGGCGCCGGCCTCGCCACCGGCGAAACCTGGCGCCGGCACAATCAGCCGTTCCGTCAGGAAGACAATCGACAGGGGCGTTGGGTGACGGCTGACGAAGCACACCTCTTCACCCAGCCCGCCGCGCTGCCGGCCGGCTCCACCCGTCCCCGGGCGCAGCGCCTTGTAGCGAAAGAACAGCGGCGCGTCCCGTTCGGCCACTTCTACCGGCGTCGGCGAGATATTGCTGGGCCAGGACATGACGGATGCGCCATCCTTGCCGGCCGTGGCGCCAAGGCCGCCGTTATAGAAGAGCACCGTGGCAAAGGGGCGGCCATCCTCGCGGGTGCCGCTGAGGTTGGCAATCCACAGTGGCGAGCCGGCGCCGGCCATCACGCGTTCGGGCAGCACCTGCTGCATGGCGCCGAAGATGACGGTGGGCACGTAGTGGCCCGTACATGCGCGGCCGCCTACCGGCGCGGGCGAGCGCGGATTGAGCAGCGAGCCTTCCGGCGCCACGGCGCGGATCGGGCGGAACAGCCCGTCGTTGTTCGGCAGGTCGGGCAGCAGCAGGCATTTGATGGCATAGGCCGTCATCGCGCTGGTATAGGCCAGCACGCAGTTGATGCCGCGCGGCTGTTGCGGCGACGTGCCCGCGAAATCGCACTCGATCTCGCCATGGCCGATGCGCGCCGTGACGGCATAGGTGAAGCGCTCGCCAAAGCCATCGGTCTGCATGGTGTAGCGATATTCCCCCGCTGGCAGTTGCGCAATCGCGTGGCGCATTGCAGCTTCGCTGCGCTCGAACAGGGCCTGCGCCAGATCGTCGATGCCGGGCAGGGCGTACTCGGCCAGGATGTCATGGAGGCGCGCCGCAATCAGCTCCACCGCGCCCACCTGCGACCAGATATCGCCCACGGTCTGCTCGGGCGTGCGCACATTGGTGCGGATCAGCTGCAGCAGCGTGTCGTCCACTTGCCCCTCGCGCATGAGCGGCATCATCGGGATGTGGAAGCCCTCCTCGAACAGCTCGCGCGCATCCACCGAACGGATCTTGCCGCCGATGTCGGGCACGTGACCCGCTGTCGCGGCGAAACCCACCAGGCGCTCGCCATGGAACATCGGCTTGACCAGGCACACGTCGTTGAGGTGCCCCGTGCCGATCCACGGGTTGTTGGTGATGAAGATGTCGCCGGGCCGCATGTTGTCCGCGCCGATCTGCGCGATGGCGGCGCGCACGGTGCGTGGCAGCGTGCCGATGAACGAGGGAATGCTGCCGCTGTTCTCTGCCAGCGCGCGCCCCGCCGAATCGGTGACCACCACCGCGAAGTCGTTGGCCTCGGTGGAGAGGGTGGAGAAGGAGGTGCGCACGATGAGCTTGGCGGCTTCGTTCACCACCGCGCGCACGCGCGTCCAGAACACTTCCAGGAAGATGGGGTCGGCGGCGGAAGCCGCGCCGGGCATGGGGTGGCGGGTCATGCTGCGTGCTCCTCCAGTTCGATGACGAGATTGCCGCTCGCGCCCTGCGTGACGCGGCCCTTCGGTCCCACGACCAGCGTGGAGCCGGCATCCTCGATCAGCAGCGGCCCCTGCGCGCGGAATCCCGCTGGCAGTGTGGCGCGGTCGAAGACCGGCGTGTCGAGGTAGCCATCGGCCTCCCTGAAATAGACCTTGCGCCGGCTGCCGGGGGCGGCGCCCACGCCTTCAGGCAGGGTTTCGGCCACGAAAGCCTGCCGTGGCGGCGCCTCGCCCGTCACGCGCAAGGTCACCAGTTCCACGGGCACATCGGGCGGGGTGCGGCCAAATTTCTCGCGATAGCCGGACTCGAACGCGGCGATCAGGGCGGCGCGCACCACCTCCGCCGGCTGCTTGCCGATGTAGGGGCCATCGGGCAGGCGCACCGACAGGTTGAAGCCTTGCCCGGCGAAGCGGCCATCGGCGTGACGCACCAGCTGTATCGGGCCGAAGCTATCGTCCAGTGGTGCCAGCGCCTCGCGCGATTGCGATTCCAGTTCGGCAAAGGCGGCTTCCAGCCGGTCGAGCGCATCCGTGGCGGGCCGCACGCTTACCGTGCGCGAGCGGTCGGCGCGTGCCGGTGACACCAGCAGGCCGTATGCAGACGCCACGCCAGCGGCGGGCGGACACAGGATGGTCCGCACACCAATCTTCTGGGCAACGTAGTACGCATGCAATGGCCCCCCGCCGCCGGTGCACAGCAGCACGAAGCCGCGCGGATCGCGCCCGCGCTCGGCCACGTGCACGCGCGCGGCGCCGGCCATGTTCTCGGCAACGATGTCATGGATGCCCCAGGCCACGCCGGTGACGTCACGCGCCAGCCGCTCGCCCGCACGGCCAAGCGCTTCGGCGGCGCGGTCCACGCTGATGGCCATCGTGCCGCCCGCGAAGTAATCGGGATTGAGGTAGCCGAGCACGAGATTGGCATCCGTCACGGTCGGATCGGTGCCGCCCAGCCCGTAGCAGGCCGGCCCCGGCTCGGAGCCGGCGCTCTGCGGCCCCACTTTCAGCAGGCCCAGGGCGTCCTGGTGCGCAATGCTGCCGCCACCGGCGCCGATCTCGATCAGGTCGATGGTGGTAATGCGGATTGGCAGGCCGCTGCCTTCGGCAAAACGTTTGCGCCGAGCCGCTTCGAAGCCGAAGGTGATGGCCGGCTTGCCATCCTCCACCAGGCACAGCTTGGCCGTGGTGCCGCCCATGTCGAAGGCCAGCAGGTCTGGCTGTGCATCGCGCAGGCTGTAATGGGCCGCCGAGATCGCGCCGGCCGCGGGGCCAGACTCGAGCAGCTCGATCGGATTGCGCTTGGCCTCGCCGATATGCGCCAGGCCGCCGTTGGACAGCATCATCAGCACGCCAGCGTGCAGACCCAGCGCCTGCAGGCGACCTTCGAGCGCGTCGAGGTAGCGCGTGGCCAGCGGCTTGATATAGGCATTGGCGACGGTGGTGGAATTGCGCTCGAACTCGCGGATGACGGGCGCCACATCGGAAGACAAGGTGACGTGCAGGCCAGGGAAATCACGCTCGATCCAGTCGCGCACCAGCCGCTCGTGCGCCGGCGTGCCGTAGGCGTGCAGCAGGCACACGGCAAGTGAATCGACGCCTTGCTCGACCAGCCGCCCCACTACCGCGCGGACCTCCCCGGCGTCCGGCGCCTCGATCTCGTGGCCTTGTGCATCCATGCGTCCGCGAATCTCGGCGCGCAGCCGGCGCGGCACCAGGGCCGGCGCTGGCTCGATCGTCAGGTCATACAGGTCGTACTTGCGCTCGTGGCCAATCTCCAGCACGTCCCGGAAACCCAAGGTCGTCAGCAAGCCGGTGGTGCTGCCACGGCGTTCAATCAACGCATTGGTGAACAGCGTGGTGGCGTGGACCACGCGGGTGACCCGCCGTGGGTTGATGTTGCGGGTGTGCATCAGCCGGCTGACGCCATCGGCCACGCCCTGCGCCGGGTCACCGTGGGTGGTAAGGACCTTCAGGCTGACGAGCCTGCCCGCGCCGTAGTCCAGTGCGACGACATCCGTAAAGGTGCCGCCAATATCGATGCCAATTGCCCACGTCGTCACAAGGCACTCCCGTCGTCATGAAATCGTCAGACGATGATAGGAATACCGATTGATGATGACCAATGAAAAATAAAGATCGATTGATCAGTCGTGACGATATATCGCTTGCCGACTACCGTCAGGCCAGCAGCGTCACCCCCGGCGGCATGGGCATCTCGGTCAGCGTATCGGTCAGCAGGGCCAGCAGACGTTGCGCGCTGGGCGCCAGCGAGCGCAGCGGCCGGGTGATGACACAAAGCTCGCGTGACAGGCGCGGGCCGTGCAGTTCGCGGAACACGAGTTCCGGAAACTCGTTGCGCTGGTACGCCAGCGCCGGCAGCACCGAGTAGTAGTTGCCGCGCGCAAGCATGGCGAAGAGGTAGGTGGTGCTTTCCACCTCATCGTGCTCGCCTTGCAGCATGGACCAGTGGGCCGCGTGCGTGCGCAGGAAGTGGCCGATGCCAGTGTCCGCGCTGAAGCCGATATAGCCGCCCGTGGGCAGGTCGGTCCAGTCGATCGGGCGATCAAGGGTGGCCAGTGGCGAATCACGGTGGCAGACCGCGCCATAGCAGTCGCCTACCAGCGGGGTGTAGTCGAGTTCCTCCGCACCGCGATACTTGCTGTCGATGGCGAAGTCGACTTCCCCCTCCAGTACCAGGCGCTCGGTCTGCTGCGCGGCGGGGTTGCGCAGGGAGACGGTGATGCCCGGATACGCGTCGCGAAAGCGCGGCAGCGCCGGCACCAGGAACTGGCTGATGGCGGACGACGCCGCGCCGATGCGGATATGACCACGCTCGCCCTGGGCCAGCGCCACGAGGTCCGAGACGGCACCGTCGATACCGTTGACGAGCCGTTCCGCCTCGGGCCGGAAGCGCTCCGCATGGCCGGTCAGCGTCACCCGGCGGGTGGTGCGGTCGAACAGCCGGAGGCCCAGCACCTCCTCCAATTGCTGGATCGTCGCGGTCAGTGCGGACTGGGTGATGTGCAGCCGCAACGCCGCTGCGGTGAACGAGCCGGTCTCGGCCACGGCCAGGAAACAGCGGAACTGCTTGAGGGTGACGTTGTGACGCATCAGGCGGGGGCGGGGCGGCGATTTATCAGAATTTGGTAATAGTGGGCGCAAAAAAGTCGATTGTCCACGGTAATGGCCCTCTCTAGACTGTGTTCGCAACCACGGGGCTGCATACGTGGCCAAGCAAAACCCTACCCCCTCTGCCCAGGATCCCCCCATGAAGAACCTGTTTGGTCGCGCCGCAGTCCTGCTTGCCTGTTTGCCCACGCTGGCCCTTGCCGGCCCGGAAGACTCCTACCCCGACAAGGCGGTCCGCATCGTCGTGCCGTTCGCGGCCGGGGGCTCCACCGACGTGGTGGCGCGCATCCTCGCCGAGAAGCTGCAGGAGCAGTTCAAGCAGCCGTTCGTAGTGGACAACCGCGCCGGCGCCAGCGGCAATATCGGTGCCGAGCTGGTGGCCAAGTCTCCCGCTGACGGCTACACGCTGCTGATGGGGGCCACGGGCATCCTGTCGATCAACGACCACCTGTACGGCAAGCTCAACTACAACGCGGCCAAGGACTTCGTGCCCGTGAGCTACGCCACGCAGAACGCCAACATCCTGGTGGTGTCGCCGGGCATGCCGGCCACCAACGTGGCGGACCTCGTGCAACTGGCCAAGACGCGCCCCGGCGCGCTGAGCTTCGCGTCGTCCGGCCCCGGCAGCTCCACGCACCTGTCCGGCGAACTGTTCAAGTCGATGACCGGCGTGAGCATGCTGCACGTGCCCTACAAGGGCAGTTCGGCAGCGCTGACCGATCTGCTCGGCGGCAATGTCACGATGCTGTTCGACAACGCGCCGTCGTCCATCGGCTTCGTGCAGCAAGGCAAGCTCAAGGCGCTGGCCGTGACCAGCCGCAAGCGCCTGCCTGGCCTGCCCAATGTACCCACGCTCGACGAGGCAGGCGTCAAGGGCTACGAATCGCTCTCGTGGAGTGGGGTGGTGGCGCCGGCCGCCACGCCGCGCGCGATCGTGCTCAAGCTCAACCGTGCGATCGATGCGATCCTGAAGTCCGATGACGTCAAGGCAAAGCTCCTGAATCTGGGCGTGGAACCGGTCGGCGGCTCGCCCGAGGACTTCGGGCGCCTGATCCAGGCCGAGCACGACAAGTGGGGCAAGGTCATCAGTAGCGCCCAGATCAAGCTCAACTGAGCCACGCCCTGATAGTCATGATGTCTCTCCAGCCGGCCGCCACGCGTGGCCAGACCCTTGCCGAGAAGTTGCTGTCGGGCGCCGCGGGCGAAGCGGTGTATGCCGACGACCTGGCGATCTGCGCGCCCCATGGTGCCATGGGCACGGATGGGTCGATCCCGATGGCGCTCGACTACTTCCGCGACATGCAGCCCGAGGGTAACCTGCCGCCGCCAGCCTTCCCGGAGCGGCTGGTATTCGCGCTGGACCATTACGGTGCCCCGTCGGGCGAGCAGGCGCTGCGGCTGCAGGACCGGGCGCGCAGTTACGCCCGGGCGCACGGCCTGTGCGTGTTCGAGGTGGGCGAGGGCATCGGCCATCAACTGATGCTCGAACGCGGCCGTGTGCTGCCGGGCCAGCTGGTGGTCGGTGCCGATTCCCATGCCGTCAGCTATGGCGCGCTTAACGCGTTTGGCACGGGCATTGGCTCGTCCGATCTCGCCGGCATCCTCCAGTGCGGCCAACTCTGGCTGAAGGTGCCCGGCACGCTGCGCATCTGGCTGACGGGCGCGCTGCCGGCCTACGCCTCGGCGAAGGATGTCGCCCTGACCATGGCCCGGCAGCTGGGCGTGGGCGGGGCCAACTATCTGGCGTTGGAGTTCGCCGGCCCCGGCGTGGCGGCGCTAGATATGGACGACCGCATCGTGCTCGCCAACATGTCTGTGGAAATGGGCGCCAAGGCCGGACTGTTTCCATTCGACGCATGCACGGCGGATTGGCTTTCGGCCAACGCGTCCGTCGGCCCCGACCGCTACATGCCGGTCTCGGCCGACGCCGATGCCAGCTATGTCGACACCCTGAGCTTCGACCTGTCGGCGGTTGCACCGCAGGTGGCGCTGCCGCATCGCGTGGACAACGTGGTCGATCTGGCCGACGCCGGCGACACCAGGATCGACATCGTCTACCTGGGTACCTGTACCGGTGGCCGCGTGAAGGACTACCGCGAGGCGCTGGCGGTGCTGCGCGCACGCGGCGGCGTGGCGCCCGGCGTGCGGCTGATCGTCACGCCGGCTTCCGAACCGGTGCGGGCCGAGATGGAGCGCAACGGCATGCTGGCCGAGTTCGTGGCCCTCGGCGCCGAGTTGCAGCCGCCCGGGTGCGGCAGTTGCTGCGGCACCTGCGGCAGCATTCCCGGCGACGGCCAACGCGTGATCTCGACCGCCAACCGCAATTTCAAGGGGCGCATGGGCAATCGCCATGCGCAGATCTTCCTCGCCTCGCCGCTTGCGTGCGCCACCGCCGCAGCGAGTGGCCATCTGGCGGACCCCCGAGACTCCGTCGTCACGTCATGAATTCGCCGTTACCCGCAGCCGATTCCCGTTCCCTTGTCATCAAAGGCCGCGCCCGCCGTCTGGGGGACGATATCAACACCGACTACATCATCGCCTCCAGCCGCAAGAAGCACAGTGTCGATCCGCACATGCTGCGGCACTTCCTGCTGGAAGACCTCGACCCGGAATTCGCGGGCAGCGTCCGCGATGGCGACATCCTCGTCGCCGGGCACAACTTCGGCTGTGGCTCGGCCATGGAGGTGGCCGTCACCGTGGTGCTGGCTGCCGGCATTCGCGTGGTCGTGGCGAAGAGCTTTGCCCGCACCTACTGGCGCAATGCCGTGAACAACGGCCTGCTGCTGATTACCGCCAATACCGGTACCGGTACCGACACCGACGCCGTGCCCGAAGGCGCGCCGCTGTCGCTGCGGCTTGCCGGCGCGCAGGCGACGTTGCACGTCGGCGCCGATGCCGCGCACGTGATCGTGTGCGAGCCGGTGCCCGATGTGGTCCTGACCATCCGCGAAGCTGGCGGGCTGGTGCCGTATCTGCGGCAGCACCGCCAGTTCCTCAAGCCGTCCCGGCCTGTAACTGCCATCACTTCTCAACCGCTCTGATCATGCCTCTCATTGCTGAACGCCTGAACCGCATCAAGCCGTCGCCCAGTTCCATGGCGGGCCAGCGCGCCCGGGAGTTGCGCGCCGCTGGCCGCGACATCATCGGACTGACTTCCGGCGAGCCGGACTTCGATACCCCGCAGAACGTCTGCGAGGCCGCCACGCGCGCCATGTCGGCGTCGCAGACCAAGTACACCGATGTCGGCGGCACGCCGGAGTTGCGCGCGGCCATTGCCGACAAGTTCCGCCGCGACAACAGGCTCGACTACGCGCCCAACGAGCTGATCGTCGGCACGGGTGGCAAGCAGATCATCTTCAACGCCTTCATGTGCACCGTGCAGGCCGGCGATGAAGTCATCGTGCCGGCGCCGTACTGGGTCTCCTATCCGGACATCGTGCTGCTGGCCGAAGGCAAGCCGGTCTTCGTCAACTGCCTGCCCGAGAACGCGTTCAAGCTTACGCCCGCCCAGCTTGAGGCGGCCATCACGCCGCGCACGCGCTGGCTGGTGCTGAATGCGCCGAACAACCCGAGCGGCGCCACCTATTCCTACGCGGAGCTGAAAGGCCTGGCCGAGGTGCTGCTGCGGCATCCGCACGTCTGGGTGATGACGGACGATATCTACGAGCACATCCTCTACGATGGCCGCGAGTTCGCGACGATTGCGCAGGTGGAGCCGGCGCTCAAGGAACGCACGCTGACCATCAACGGCGTATCGAAGGCCTATGCCATGACCGGGTGGCGCATTGGCTACGGCGGCGCGCCGGCGGCGCTGGTCAAGACGATGGTCAAGCTGCAGTCGCAAAGCACGTCGAATCCGTCATCGATCAGCCAGGCGGCAGCGCTGGAAGCACTGACCGGGCCGCAGGACTTCATCGCCGAACGCAGCCGGGTGTTCCAGTCGCGCCGGGACGCCGTGGTGAGCGCGCTGAACACCATGCCGGGCATCACCTGCCATGCGCCCGAAGGCGCGTTCTACGTGTTTCCCTCGTGCGCGGCTTTGCTGGGCAAGACCACGCCCGATGGCAAGCGGATCGAGACCGACGAGGATTTCGTGATGTACCTGCTCGATGCCCAGAATCTCGCGGTGTTGCAGGGCGGCGCCTATGGCGTGTCGCCGTTCTTCCGCATCTCGTTCGCCACGTCGATGCAGCGGCTCGAAGCCGGCCTGGCGCGCCTGCGCACGGCCTGCGAGCAACTGCGCTGAATCACCGCTGACAAGGGAGTCCTGACATGACCGATACCACCCAACCGGTGCAGTGGCCGGCCGGCTATCGCATCAACCCGCGCGCCGAAGGGCCTGCGAAAGCCATTGTCGACGCGTTCCGCGAGATGCCCGTGGCGGCGATTGGCGATGCCATGAGCCGCAACGTCGGCACGTACGGCTTGCGGCAGTATCACGCGCGGCTGGAAACCGTGCTCTGCGGGCCAGCCGTGACCGTGCGCGTCCGGCCCGGTGACAACCTGATGATCCACAAGGCGCTGATGATGGTGCAGCCCGGCGACGTGCTTGTCATCGACGGCGGCGCCGACGTCACGCAGGCCCTCGTCGGTGGGCTGATGCGCACCACCTGTGTGGCCAAGCGGCTCGGCGGGCTGGTGATCGACGGGGCGATCCGCGACCTGCTGGAGTGGGCCGAGGACGGCATGCCGATTTTTGCGAGGGGGCATACCCATCGCGGCCCGAGCAAGGATGGTCCCGGCGAGATCAACGTGCCGGTCTCGTGCGCCGGCATGGCCGTCCTGCCCGGCGACCTGATTGTCGGCGATGCCGATGGGGTGATTGCGGTGCCGGTGGCCGAAGCTGCCGATGTCCTGCGCCGCACGCGCCTGCACCTGGAGCGCGAGGCCAGGATTCGCGAAACGAACCGGCTGGGCACGGCGGACCCGGAACGGTTCGACGCGGTGCTGCGCGAGAAGGGCCTGCCGATCTGACCGGCCCCCGGCTGCGGCCCCGGCTGCGCGCAGCGCTCAGCCGAACACCACCATCGGCGTGCCCGGATGCACCGGGGAGTCGATGACGGTGGCGTCCATGCCGTACACCGTGGCCAGATGGGCTGGCGACAGCACGTCCGCCGGTGCGCCCAGTGCAACGGTGCGGCCATCGGCCAGCAACAGCAGGCGGTCGCACCAGCGCGCGGCGAGGTTGACGTCGTGGAGCACGACCAGCACCGCAAGGCCATCGGTGCGGCTCAGCGTTCGCACGGCCTGGAGCAGCAGCAACTGGTGGCGCGGGTCCAGGCTCGACGTGGGTTCGTCGAGGAACAGCACCCGGTACTCGTCAGCCGCCCGGCAGGCCAGCACCTGCACCAGCGTTCGGGCGAACTGCACGCGCTGCTGTTCGCCGCCGGACAGGCTCTGGTAGGCGCGCGGCCCCAGCGCGCGCACGTCCGCAATCTCCAGCGCGCGGTCGATCAGCGTGGCGAGCGCGCGCGGCGCGAGTTCAGGGAACGGGTAGGCACCCATCGCCACCACGTCACGCGCGGGCAGGTCGAAGCCGAGCCCCGGCGATTGCGGCAGCACGGCGCGGCAACGCGCAAGCGACGCCACCGACCACGCCCTCATCTCCCGGCCATTGAGGAGCAGACCCGGCTCGGGGCTCAGTTCGCCGGCCAGCGTGCCGAGCAGCGTGCTCTTGCCGGCGCCGTTGGCGCCCAGCACGCCGAGCACTTCCCCGGCAGGCAGGTCGATATCGATGGCATCCAGCACGCGGCGGCGGCCACGGCTGCATTGCAGGTTGCGTGCAGTCAGCATGTCAGGCGCTCCGGCGCGTCAGCATCCATAACAGGAAGGGGCCGCCCACAAGGCTCGTGACGATGCCGATCGGCAGTTCGGCGGGAATCACCACCGTCCGCGCCAGCCAGTCGGCCAGCGTGAGGGCGATCGCGCCGCCGGCCAGCGTATTCGGCAGCAGCCAGCGGTGATCGGCGCCCAACGGCAGGCGGATCAGGTGCGGCACCACCAGCCCGACGAAGGTGATGGTGCCGGTCACGGCGACGAGGGGGCCCACCAGCAGGGCGGTCAGCACAATCAGGCGCCGGCGCAGGCGCGCGAGGTCGAAGCCGAGGTGCTGCGCCTCGCGCTCGCCCAGCAGCAGCGCGTTCATCGCGCGCCAGTCACGCAGCATCAGCGCGCAGATCACCACCACCAGCGGTACCAGCCAGGCCAGCATGCTCCACGTGGCGCCGGCCAGACTGCCCATGTTCCAGAAGGTGAGGTTGCGCAGCTGCACATCGCTGGCCTGATAGGTGAAGAAGCCGACGATGCTGGCGCAGATGGCGTTGATGGCCACGCCCGCCAGCAGCAGGCTGGCCACGCCGGGCCGCAGCGTGCCCAGGCGATAGGCCAGCGCGGTGGCGATCAGGCTGCCGCCGAAAGCGGCCGGCGCGATGCCGAACAGCCCTTCCGCCCCCAGCACGATGGCCGCCACCGCACCGGCGGCGCCGCCCAGCGAAATGCCGATCAGGCCCGGCTCCGCCAGCGGGTTGCGGAACAGCGCCTGCATCACGGCGCCGGAGAGCGCCAGCGCGGCGCCCGCGGTGACCGCCAGGACAATGCGGGGCAGCCGCACCTCGATCAGCACATTGCGCCAGATGAGGTCGTCGCCGTCGGTGGCGCCGGACCACAGCAGCGGCAGCAGCCTGCCGTGCGGGATCGACAGCGCGCCGCTGGCGGACGCCCATAGCGCGGAGACCACCAGCACGGCGCAGAGGGCCGTGAACACGGCCAGTGGTGGGCGCGGCATCAGCGTGTGGCGGCCACCGGGCGGGCCGCGAAGCCGGCCTGCAACTGGCGCAGCGCGTCCGGCAGGCGCGGACCGAAGCCGAGCAGCAGCAGGTCATCCATGACGATCACGCGTTTCTGCCGCGCGGCCGGCGTGGCGTTCAGGCCGGGCTGCGCCAGGAACTTGTCCACGCCGCCGCTGGCACTGACGGACATCGTCGTGGTGACGATGACATCGGGTTTGAGGGCGGCGGCCGCCTCGGCCGAGAAGGGTTTGTAGCCGGTCTGGCCGGCCAGCACGTTGGTCGCGCCGGCCAGCGCCAGCATCGCGTCGGCGGCGGTGTCCTCGCCGGCGGCCTGCATCTTGCCGGTATGGCTGCTCACCATCAGCACGCGCAGACGCTGTGCCGGCGGCTTGATCTCGCGCAGTTCGGCATGCAGCCGATCGACCAGGGCGGTGCCGCGGGCCTGCATGTCCAGCGCGGCGGCCACGCCGAGGATGCGCTGGTCCAGCGCCGCCAGCGTGGGCGCGGAGGGCAGCACCACCACCTTGCTGCCCAGGCGCTGCAATTGCTCGAAGGCCTGCGTCGGGCCGCTCTGGTCCGACGCCAGCACGAGGTTCGGCTTCAGGCTGGCAACGCCTTCCACCGAGAACGTGCGGTAGTAGCCCACCTTGGGCAGCTTGAGCGCCTCGGGCGGGTAGATGCTCGACGAATCGGCGCCGACCATGGTGCCGCCGGCGTCGAGCGCATAGACAATCTCGGTAATGGCGCCGCCCAGCCCGACCACGCGGGCCGGCGGCGCCGCGTGGGTCATGCCGGCTGCGCACAGCAGCGAAAGCAGCGCCTGGCGCAGCAAAGTCATGATGAAAGCTCCTTCCTGAAAAGACGGCTTACGCCGCCAGCGCCGTCGGGCACAAGGACTGCAGCAGGGCGCGCCACGCCGGCAGCTCCGGCTTGCCGGGCTTGCGCTCGCCGAAGAACTGGACGATCAGCTCGCCCGCTGCGCCATACAGCTCGAGCGACGTGACCCAGCCATCGACCGTAGGCTTGTTGACCACCCAGCTTGACGTCACCGCCGTGGTGTTCAGGTGCAGGTTGAACGCCGGGTCCAGCACGTTGAACCACGGGCCGGTCCGGACCAGCCGCTGCACCGGCCCGGTGTGGATCTGCACGATGCCGCGATTGGCGACAAAGCACATGATCGACAGCCCCGTCTCCGCCGCCCGCTGCAGCACCGTTTCCACCGCGCCGTCAGCCACCTGCTGCGCCAGGTCCTGGCCGGCGTTACGCAGCGCGCCGATGCGCGAGACCTGGTGCTGGCGCAGCATGCTGAAGAAGTCGTGCGTGTCCTTCAGGCCGCGCCAGTCGGTGCGCAGCGCTTCGGGGTCAGCGGGCTGGGCGGCCTCGGTGGACGCCGCAAACGGCGCCACTACCACCGGCGTCGCCGCCGGCAGGGCATGCCGGTCGATGTACGCCTGCCAGGCCGCCGCGTCGGTCTGGGCGGTGCGGTAGACCTTGTGCACCGCCTCGCCGGCCTTGTCGAAGAACTGGATGCTGTCCCGGCCGCTCTCGGTCACTGCGTAGAAGTACTGCCACGCGCTGAAGAACATGCGCAGGTCGATGTCCGGCCCGAGCACGATGCCGACCGGGCCATCATCGGCCTGGATGTTCTCGTAGTGGCCATGCCGCTCGTGCACGGCGGCGTCGTTGCGGGACAGCGCCATGACCGACCCGAGGGTGCCGAGGTCGCGGAACAGCGCCTGCGCGGCGCCGCCCAGCTGGCGCGAGGTCACGCCGCAGCCGGCGGCCACCAGCTCGGCCTCGGTCGCGCCAAGGCGGCTGGCGCGTTCGCGGATGCGCAGGTCGGGGGTGGCTGCCACCAGCGCGTCGTGGCGCTGGCGCAGGGCTTCAAGACTATCGTGTGCCATAGGGTTCGGGTTCTTTGGGGGTCGGGTATCAGGGCTGCACGTCGAAATTGATGGTCCACGTCTGCGCGCTGCTGTTGACGTTCGGATCCGCGTACTGGATCTTGGTCAGGTGGAAGCGGGCGTAGGTGGAACCCTCGCCACCGCGCAGCATGACGGCGCCTTGCGGATTGGCGGCGATCAGGTGCGCCACCGCGGGCAGGCCATTCGCGGCCGACGCGGCAGCGGTCGGGAAGTACGAGAACCACCCGTAGTTCAGCGCGTTCGGGTAGGTGCCGGTGTACTTCGGGTTCAGGGCCGAAGCGTTGGCGTCCTTGATCCACTGGTTGGCGGCTGTGGGCAGCGTCAGGTCCGGGGCGGTCAGGTCGGCCAGCGTGGCCGTGAGGTTCGACGCATCGGTGAACTTCGACGCAACCGGCGCACCGGTGCCGTCATAGAAGCCCGCCGGCGTCTTGCCCAGGAAGCCCGCCACGGTGCCGCTGCCGGACTGGCCGCCATTCAGCTTCACGTTATAGCGGTTGAACGCGATATGCCACGTGCCGCTGGCCGTGCTGATGGCACCCGCCGCCAGGTCGTAGTAGACCCAGTCCGTCGAGGCATTGACCTGGGCCGTGCGCACCACGCCCGGCGCGCTGCGGTCGATCCAGCGGAACGACGGATAGCCCGATGTGGTGCCGCCCGAGCCGCCGTAGTAGCCGGTGACCTGCAGCGCGAAGACCGGCGCTCCCACGGTGCCCGTGGTGTCGGCGCTGGCGCTGTTGCTGGTGATGATGAAGGTGCGATAGGTGGGGTAGAGCAGGTGGTCGGTGGCGCTGGCCACGCCGTACTCGAAGGCCGCCGAGCTGATCGCGTTGCTGTTCGCGAACACGCCGGCAGCGGCGTCTTTCAGGAACACGGCGGCGGGCAGCGTGCCGTTGACCGGGTCGATGGTGGCGTTCTTCCAGGTGGACAGGTCAGCCCAGGTGTTGGCCAGGGGGCTGCCGAACACGCCACCGCCGCCGGTGCCGCTGGTGCCGCTATTGCTCCAGAGCGTGCCGGTGAGCCCGCTGCTGGTGACCTTCAGGTCCCAGCCGGTGCCGGTGCAGCCGGCCACTTCGGCCTTGGTGTTGAAGTCGTAGCACAGCGACGTGCCGGCGGCCGGCAGCGTGAACGTCCATTCGGCCGTCTGCGTGAAGCTCGACGTGGACGGTGTGGTGGTCGGCGGCGTAACCGTGCCACCGCCGCTGGTGGGGGGCGTGGTGGCAGTGCCGTCGTCGCCACCGCCGCCGCAGGCGGCCAGCGTCGTGGCCAGCGCGACGAGACTGAGCGCGCCCAGCGCGCGGCGAGTGATGGGTTGGGTGTGTTTCATGGTGGTTCGCTCCCCTGGTTGCTGGTTGGAATCAGCGGGCGACGTCGACGTTGAATCGCGCGCCCAGATAGACAAAGCGCCCCGCCACGGGCCCGAAATCACTGGCATTTGAAAAATCGCGCTGGCGGCCGAACAGGTTGTTCACGCCGGCGAAGACGGTGGCATTGCGGCCGATGCGCTGGTTGACGACCAGATCGAGCGTGCCCCAGCCCGGCGAGCGCGCACCGGTGGTGGAATCCGCCACTTCGCTGCTCTGGAAGCGCGCCCGCGCGGTGATCTCCGTGGAGGGCAGCACGCGCCAGTCCGCGCCGAGGCGGCCCATATGGCGCGGACGGCGGGTCAGCGGCGCGCCGGTGTCGAGGTCTTCCGCGTCGGTGAAGGTGTAGGCCGCGGTCAGGCCCAGCGCCCCGGTGGCGCGCCAGCGCAGTGAGGTTTCCGCGCCCTGCGTGCGCGCCCGCGCCACGTTGCGGTAGGTGTAGGTGGCAATGCCATTGACCACGGTGAAGTTGGCCATGTCGGTCTGGATCAGGTCCGAGACGCGGTTGTAGAACAGGTTGGCATCCACCGTCACACGGTCGCGCCAGCTCAGCTGGCCGCCGAGCTGGAAGCTGTGCGACGACTCGGGCTTCAGGTCCGGGTTGCCCAGCACCATGTAGCCGAGCGAGCTGTGGTCGAACAGGTAGTGCCGCTCCTTGAGGTTCGGCACGCGATAGCCCTGGCCATAGTTGGCGCGCAGCACGCCCTTCCAGTTCTCGGTGGCGAGCAGGTTGCCGCGCACGCCCACCTTGGGGGCGAAATGGCTGCCGAAGTCAGAATCCTGCTGGCCGCGCAGGCCGACGACCATCTCCCAGGTCTCGCTGAACAGGATGTCGTTCTGGAAGTAGAGCTCGCCGGCGCGGCGCTCGGCATTCCCGGTCAGCTCGGAGGCGCCGTTGACGGTCTGGTCCAGCCGCTCGCGGTGGAAGTCGGCGCCGAACTGCCAGAGTTGCGAATACCAGGCTGGCAGGTCGAACTGCGTCGACACATGGTCGGTGCGCTGCGAACTGTTGCGCGTGGCGGTCTGGAAGCTGTTGGAGAACTCGCGCGTGGTGGTGTCGTAGGTCTCGGCCACGCCCGCCAGCCGGGCCCGCACGCCGTTGTCGAAGCGCCATTGCCCGCCATAGGTATAGCGGTTGCGGTCGATGTCCTCGGTCTTGCGCTGCGGCACGTAGTTGGGCGGGGCGTAGTACTGGTAGCGCTGCTCGTCGGTCTCCCGATAGGCGCTGGCGTCGAACCAGAAGCTGCCGGCCTGCGTGGGCAGCCACTCCAGCCGGCCCGCGTACTGCTGGCGGCGCACGGCGTCGCCATGGCGGGTCCAGCCATCGGGATCCACTGCGAAGCCCTTGTTGTCCAGGGCATCGGCGGAGAGCCGGCCACGGAACTGCCCGGTGCCGCCTTCCACGCGCACATTGCCGTGCAACAGGCCGGGCGAGCCATCGGCGTTCTGGCCGCCGTAGCTGCCGCCATCGGCCGTCACCGCGCCCGAAAAGCCCTTGCGGATGGGGCGCGTGATGACATTGATCACGCCGCCCATGGCCGAACTGCCGTATTGCGCTGAACTCGCGCCCTTGACCACTTCCACGCGGTCCACCTCGGTCAGCAGGTATTGGGAGACATCCACCGTGGAGCCAGTGCTGGCCGTGATCGGCAGGCCGTCGATCAGCACCAGCACCTGGTCGCTGGTCATGCCCTGCAGCGTCACCTCGTAGCCCGATTTGCCGTGGATTTCCCGCAGTTGCAGGCCGGGCACGTTCTCCAGCGCGTCTTTCAGCGTGCGTGCATGCGTGCGCTCGATTTCCTGCCGATCCACCACCTCGGTACGGATGGGCGTCTCGTCGATCGGCTTCTCCGAACGGGTTCCGGTGACCACCACAGCTGGCAATTCCTGGTCATCGGCCGCCAGGGCAGGGGCCGTCGGCCACATGGAAAGCAGGGAGCTGGTAACGAGCGCAATGCGTGTGAGGCGCATGGGTTGGGGGCGTCAATGCAAAAGGAAGTACGAATGATAATGATTCGTATTAATTTGTACAAGAAGATACGTTTGGAAACGTTTAGATACATTTAAGGGTATTCAGGCTGGGTGGAGATGGAGAGCGGCAGTGGGCAGTGTGCGGCGGCGGCGCGGGCTGGCGCAGGACTGCGCCGCCCAGGATCGGGATTCGTCAGGGCTGCCCGCGCGGCACCACCGGCGCAGCCGGCGGCGCGGGGGCTGGCCGCTGGGGATACACCGAGGTGCCGAATCCGTTCCCCATGCGGTGGCTGGTGGCTGCGTGGTTATAGAGCCCCAGCTGGTTCGATGGCCGCTGCACGATGGATTCGGACGACATTGCCGTCTCCCCCTTGGCGGCCGGGCCGCCGCGCGCAGGCTTCAGCTTCTCGGTCAGGCAGTCGTACGAGGGCGCGCGTTCCCCGTTCACCTCCACCTGCACGCACGGCGCCGCCCAGGCCGACGTCATGGGCGCCGCGCTTCCCGCCACGATGGCGGCCATCGCGCCCAGCCAGTTCCGCATTCCCATGTCGATCCCTCCGTTCGTTTCGGCGTTCCGGCGTTCCCGCGTTCCGGCGCTCTGCCTCGCCCGAGTATAGCCAGCCGTGCCGCATGGCCGCGCAGCATTTTTTTCTCGATGAAGCTTTTGTGACAAACGACAGTCGGCGGCCGTGCCGGCCGTCTAGGCAACCGAGCGCAACGCTGACATGAAGGCTTTCCATCATGTCTCCCGCTGCCGAATGCATCCGCATCACGGGCCTTGGTCGAGGCCGCGGGCGCGCCACGGCACCGAATCGAACAAGAGCAATTGAGTCAACAATGCATGACGTGAAGAAGAACGGCCCGCCTTCGAGCTGGAGTGCGGTGTGGCTGGCGGTCATTGGACTGGGAACCCCGGGTCTGGCAGGCGCGCAGCAGGCCGCAGTGGCTACGGCGGCTACCGCGGCCACGGCGGAAACGGCGCGGCGTGTCAACGTCAACGAGTACATCGTGCGCGGCAATACCGTGCTCGACGTCCGCTCGATCGAGCGGGCAGTCCGGCCGTTCCTGGGCCCGGACCGCACCATGCAGGACATCGAGGGCGCGCGCGACGCCCTCACGGCGGCCTATCAGGCCAAGGGCTACCAGTCGGTCTATGTCGAGCTGCCCGAGCAGCAGGTCAGCGGCGGCATCGTGTTCCTGCAGGTCAGCGAGACACGCGTGGGCCGCGTGCGCGTGGTGGGCGCCGAGTACAACTCGCCGCGCGAGGTGCGCGAGCAGGTGCCGGCGCTGAAGGAAGGCGCGGTGCCCGACTTCACGCAGGTGCAGGCGGAGCTGACCGCCGTGAATCGCGGCGCGAAGCGCCAGGTGGCGCCGCTGGTCCGGCAGGGCAGCCTGCCCGGCACGATGGATGTCGACCTGAAGGTGGACGACAGCAGCCCGTGGCGCGCCAGCGTCGGCCTGAACAACGACTACAGCCCCGATACCGAGGCCCTGCGCGCCACCGCCTCGCTGGGGCACGACAACCTCTGGCAGCTGGGCCACAGCGCCTCGCTGAGCTTCTTCGGCGCGCCGCAGGACATGAACCAGACCAAGGTGTTCTCTGGCTCCTACGTGGCGCCGTTCCGGGGCACGAACTGGAGCGTGGAAGCCTCGGGCTACAAGTCGGACAGCAATGTCGCCACCGTGGGAGGCACCAGCGTGCTCGGCAAGGGCCACTCGGTCGGGGTCAAGGGCACCTACACCGTGCCGGACACCGGCGCGTGGTGGCATGCGCTGAGCCTTGGCGTGGACTTCAAGGACAACCAGGAAACCACCCGCCTCGGCGCCGCGAGCGACAGCGTGCCGCTCAAGTACGCGCCCATCACGCTCTCCTATGCGGGCTTTACACAGAGCGAGCGCGGCCAGTACGGCCTGAACATCGCGCTGGTATCCGGCACGCGCAGCTTCCTCGGCTACGGCAGCAACTGGGAACAGTTCGACTACAAGCGCTACAAGGCGTCGCCGAGCTTCACCGTGCTCAAGGCCGACACCACCGGCAGCTACAGCTTCCCCGGCAACACCCAGCTCGCCTGGCGGGTGGCGGGACAAATCACCGATTCCCCGCTGGTGTCGAGCGAGCAGATCGCGGCCGGCGGCATGAATTCGGTGCGCGGCTATCTCTCGGCCGAAGCCACCGGCGACTACGGCGTGGTCGGCTCGCTCGAACTGCGCGCGCCGCCGCTGCCGTTTTTCCCCACCGTGGTCGAGGACTGGCGCGTGTACGCCTTTGTCGATGGCGGCCAGCTGCGGCTGCGCGAACCGCTGCCCGAGCAGGAGAGCACCTTCTCGCTGGCCTCGGTGGGCCTGGGCACCAGCTTCCGCCTGGGCCAGCAGGTCACGGGCCGCCTGGACCTGGGCTTCCCGCTCAAGGCTGGCCCCCGCACGGAACGCTTCGACCCACGCCTGAATTTCAGCGTCACCGCGAGCTACTGAGCGCGGGCGCCCCTCATATATCTACGGAGAACCCTTGTCATGCGACGCATCGTTTTGCTTCTGCTCGCGCTAGCGAGCACCCTGCTGCCGGGCCTGGCGCACGCCTGGTGGCAGCCCGACTGGGCCTATCGCAAGCCGGTCACGATCGATGCCGGCCCGCAGGGCGGCGCCATTGGCGGCGATGCCGGCCGCACGCCGGTACTGCTGCGTCTGCATACCGGCAACTTCAGCTTCGAGGGCGTCAGCGAGAGCGGTGCCGACCTGCGCTTCGTCGCCGGTGACGACAAGACCGTGCTGAACCACCAGATCGAACAGTTCGACCCATTGCTGGGCATCGCGCTGGTCTGGGTGGATGTGCCGGCCGTCTCGGCGGGCAGCCCGCAGCAGATCTGGATGTACTACGGCAACCCCAAGGCGCCCGCCTCGGGCAACGGCCAGCGCAGCTTCGATCCCGACTACACGCTGGTCTATCACTTCGCCGAGGCCAACGTGCCGGCGCGGGATTCCACCGCCTACGGCAACAACAGCCAGAGCGCCGTGGTGACCAAGGACGGCACCATCATCGGGCGCGGCGCCCAGCTTGGCACCGCGCCGCTGATGCTGCCCGCCTCGCCGTCGCTGGCGTTGCAGGCCGGCGCGGCGTTCACGTTCTCGGCGTGGGTGCGCCCAGACCAGCTCGGCGCACAGCAGGTGATCTATGCCCGCCGCGATGGCGCCAGCGAACTGGTGATCGGCATCGACCAGGGCGTGCCGTTCGTGCAGGTCAACGGCCAGCGCAGCCGCCCGGGCCAGCCGGTGCAGGCCGGGCAGTGGTCGCACCTTGCGGTCAATGCGGATGGCAAGGCGGTCACGCTTTATGTGGGCGGCCGCGCGGCCGCGACGCTGCCGCTGGCACTGCCGGCCCTGAACACGCCCGCCGCCATCGGCGCGCCGCAGGCAGGCACCGCCGAGGCCGGCGGCACGCCGTTCGCCGGCGCCATCGACGAACTGCGCCTGTCGAAGATCGCGCGCCCCGCACCGCTGCTGCTGGCTGACGCCGTCTCACAAGGCGCCGAATCGCGCCTGACGGCATTCGGTCCCGATGAACAGCAGGCCGGCAAGAGCCACTTCGGCTTCATCCTCGCGGCCATGCCGCTGGACGCCTGGATCGTGGTGGCGCTGCTGGGCCTGATGATGGCCGCCTCGTGGGCCATCATGATCACCAAGGGCCGCAGCTACGGCGCCAACGCGCGCGCCAACGCCACCTTCATGGCGCATTTCCGCGATACCTCCGCGGCCTCGCTGGACCACCTCGCCAAGACTGGCCGCGTGCCGGCGGAGGTGAAGGCGCACTCGTCGCTGTGGCGCCTGTACGAGGTGGCTACCGAGGAACTGCACCGCCGCCACCAGATGGGCTACGACCTCAACGCGGTGTCGGATGCCACCATCAGCGCGATCCGCGCGGCGATGGACGGCGTGATGGTGCGCGAGAACGAGCGCATGGCGCAACGCATGAACTGGCTCTCCACCACCATCGAGGGCGCCCCCTACGTGGGCCTGTTCGGCACGGTCATCGGCATCATGCTGGTGTTCGTGGTGGCAGCCATGGCCGGCGCCGTGGACATCAATTCGGTGGCACCGGGCATGGCCGCCGCGCTGCTGTGTACCGCCGCCGGTCTCGGCGTCGCCATCCCGGCGCTGTTCGGCTACAACTGGCTGGCCTCGCGCTCGGACGCCATCGGCGCCGACATGGCGGTGTTCGTGGACGAGTTCGCCACGCGCCTGGCCGAAGAGCAGGGCGAGGGCCGCCGCGTGCCCGCCGCGCTGCACAGCGCCTGACGGGGTACCGAAACCATGGCACACGCAGCCAAGTTCGGCACCAGGAAGCGCACCGGCGGCATCAATATCACGCCGTTCGTGGATGTGCTGCTGGTGGTGCTGGTGATCTTCATCCTCACCAGCAACGCCAGCATCCCCGGCATCAAGGTGGACCTGCCGAAGGCCAGCGCCTCGGTGGCACTGGAGAAGCCCAAGACCAAGGCCATCACCATCGACAACGCCGGCCAGGTGTTCCTGGACGCCTACCCGGTGTCGCTGCCGGAACTGGAGGAGCGCCTGCGCACCGAGAAGGCGCTGACGCCGGATTTCCCGGTGATCGTGCGCGGCGATGCCGCGGTGCAGTACGCGAAGGTGGTGGAGGTGCTCGACCTGCTGCGGCGGATCGAACTCAACCAGATTGGCCTCGTCACCGGCAAGCCGGCGTAAGGGAGACAGCGTGAACCGTCGCGATCCCCCGCCTGATATCCGCGCGCGCTTTGCGGTGCTGTGGCGCCGCTGGGGCGGGCACCTGATTGGCGCGCTGGCGTTCGTGCTGCTCGCGGCCGTGGTCTGGCACCTGTTGTCCGGCACGGCCAGCACCAGGCGCGAGGTAGCCGCCACGCCCACGCTGGTGCTGCCACCGCCGCCGCCGCCGCCCCCCGAGCCCGAGAAGCTGCCCGAGCCGGAACCGGAGAAAGTCAAGCCGGAGGTGCGCGAGCCCGAGCCCAAGCCGCAGGAGCCGCTCGATCCCCCCAAGGACGACAGCCCGCCCAGTCCCTCGAAGGATCTGGGCGACCCGGTCACCATCGACGGCGCCGCGCAGGCCGGCACCGATGCGTTCGGCATCGGCGCGGGACGCGGCGGCGGCATGACCGGCGGCGGGGGCGGGCTCGGCAGCCGTTCCTATGCGTCGTGGCTGTCCAACGCGCTGCAACAGGCGTTCGCGCGTGACGCGCGCACCCGCCAGCTGGCCTTCGACGATATCCGCATCGATCTCTGGCTCGATGCGGACGGCACCGTCACGCGCGTGCAGCTCACGCAAGGCACCGGCAACGCGAGGACCGACGAAGCGGTGCTCGCCATGGTGCGCGAATTCCGTGCCGACGAACGCCCCCCGGCCACGTTGCGCTCGCCGCTGCGCATGTCGATCAAGGGGCGCCGGCCATGACGATGCCGCGTGCTCCCCATTCCCAACACATCATGCAGAACACACCGATGAATCCCTCCGCCATCCACCCGCGCACCCGGTGCACCCCGCACATCATGCGCGCTCCACGCACCCGGCGCCGCGCGCAGGCGCTTGCCCTGGCCGTCGCGCTGCTGGCCGCGGGTGGCGGCGCCCGCGCCCAGACCGCCGCCGCGCCGGGAGACAGCACCATGGTCAAGCTGATCCGTGGCCTGATCGAGAGCGGCGCGCTGCGCAAGGACGCCGGCGAGGCCCTGCTGGCGCAGGCCCAGACCGAGGCAATGGCCGCGCAGCAGACCCAGCGGCAGCTGGCGACCATGCAGGCGTCCAGTGGCACGGGTGCCGGTGCCGCTGCGGCCACGGGCGTTGCCGCCGGGGCCGTGACCGCCGCCGCGCTGCAGCCGGGCGACGTGCGCGTGCCGTACATCCCGGAAACCGTGCGGGACGAGATCCGCGACGAGGTGAAGGTGCAGGTGATGGCCCAGGCCAAGGCCGAAGGCTGGGCCGCGCCCAACGAGATGCCGGAGTGGACACAGCGCATCCATGTCGAGGGCGATGTGCGCCTGCGCAACGAATCGCGCTTCTATTCCGCCAACAACAGCAATATCGAGATCGACTGGGCCGCCATCAACTCGGGCAGCGGCTTCGACGTCAACCCGAACACCAACCTGGCGCTGCCGCCGCTGCTCAACACGCGCCAGAACCGCACGCTCCAGTGGAAGGCCCGTGCGCGGCTCGGGGTGTTGGCCGATGTGTCCGAGAGCGTGAAGGCCGGCGTGCGCCTGGCCACCGGCAACGACAACAGCCCGGTCTCCACCAACCAGACGCTCGGTGGCGGGCTGGCCAAGAAGGACGTCTGGCTCGACCAGGGCTGGCTGTCGTACCAGCCGTTCGAGTGGGTCAAGATCACCGGCGGCCGCTTCGGCAACCCGTTCGTGTCGTCGGACACGCTGTTCTCGAACGACCTGAACTTCGACGGCATCGCCGCGCAGTTCGACAAGGCGCTGCCCAACCGCGATGTCTCGCTGTTCGGCTCGCTCGGCCTGATCCCGCTCGAATACTCGTCGGACGGCTTCCCGGGCAACAGCCAGGACAAGATGGGTAGCGAGAACAAGTGGCTGCTGGGCGCGCAGTTCGGCGCCAGCTGGAAGGTGAACGACGACAACCGCCTGCGTGGCGCGCTGGCCTACTACGACTTCCACAACGTCAGCGGCCGGGTTTCCGACCCGTGCGCGCTCTACGCGGGCGCCACCAGCTGCAGCACCGACTGGAGCCGCCCGGCCTTCATGCAGAAGGGCAACACGCTGATGCTGTTGCGCAATATCGCGCTCAACCCGCTCGACCCGGCCAATACGCCGCAGCCGCAGTACGTGGGCCTGGCCTCCCAGTTCCAGCTGCTCGACGTCAACCTGCGCTGGGACACCAAGGTGGCCGGCAAGTACATGCTGCGGCTGGACGGCAACTACATCCGCAACCTGGCCTACGACGCGGACGAGATGTTCGCCCGCGCCAACGGCGGCATCGTCAACAACTTTGGCGCCAGCGGCGGCACCACCCGTGCGGACTTCAAGAGCGGCGGCAACGCCTACATGTTCCAGGCCACGTTCGGCAAGCCCACGCCCACGGCGCGCGGCGACTGGAACGTGCTGGCCGGCTACAAGCGCATCGAGCCGGACGCCATGCCGGACGGCTACAACGACTCCACCTTCCACATGGGCGGCACCAATGCGCGCGGCTACTACCTGGGCGGCTCCTACGCTTTCGACAAGAACGCCTGGGTGACCGGGCGCTGGATCTCGACCAAGGAAGTGTTCGGGCCGCCGCTGTCGATCGACACGCTGCAGCTTGAAGTCAACGCCCGTTTCTAAGGAGGACACCGTGTCCCATCCGTTCCTCCCCGGCATTGCCCTGGCCGCCGCGCTGCTGGTGGCCGGCGCCGCCGCCGACGCCGCCCACGCCCAGCAGGCCCCGGCCGGCCAGAGCATGGAAGAGCGCCTGCGCAACCAGCTCCGCAACACCACCGCGCAGCTCCAGCAGGCCCAGAACGAACTGGCGGTGCTCAAGGCCGGCGCCGGCAGCCAGCCCGCCGCCAAGGCCGGCGCGGCATCGGCCGATGTCGAGGCCCTGAAAAAGGAGCTGGAGGCTGCGCGCGCGCAACTGGCCAGCGAGCGCCAGTCGCGCGAGGCGCTGCGCCAGAGCCAGCAGCAGGGCCAGGCGCTGGTGGAAAAGGCCGGCGCGCAGATCGCCCAGTATCGCGGGGCGTACGACGAACTGCTCAGGATGGCGCGCGGACTGGACGCCGAGCGCCAGCGCCTGGCCGCCGAAACCACCGCGCAGAAGACCGCGCTGACCCAGTGCGAAGCCAAGAACGCGCAGCTGTACGCGGTGGGCCAGGAGGTGCTGCAGGCCTACGAGACCGTCGACCTCGGCACGGTGCTGAGCGCGCGCCAGCCCTTCGCCGCGCAGAGCCGCGTGCGCTACGAGCAGATTGCGCAGCAGTTTGGCGACAAGCTCTACGAAGGGCAGTTCTCCGCCGCAGCGGCAGCGCAGGCCGCTCCGGCGGCTCCATCGGCCCAGTCAGCGAGCCAGCCGGACGCCGCGCCGCAAAAGACGCACTAACCCCTCTTCCACGTATTTCGGATCTAAAGACAAGCCCATGCCCACCATTGCCACCATCGCCACCCCGTTCGACACCGTCGCGCAAACCACCGAACAACCCACGCTCCTGCAGGCCGTAACGCCCGATCAGGTAGCGGACGCCATCAAGGCGGCCGGCTGCGCCGTCTCCGTCATCGAGCAGGAGGGCGTGCCGCGCCTGCACAGCGCCAGCCACGGCGTCGGCTTCCAGGTGCTGTGGGGCAATGCCGCCGCGCCGGGCGAGTATGTGGATTTCACGCTGAGCTGCCCGCTGCGCGTGCAGGGCGGCACGCTGCCCGAGGGCGTGGTGGCCGAGTGGCACCGCAGCCGGCGCTTTGCGCGTGTGGCCCAGCATGGCGAGTTCGTGGTGCTGGAGATGGATGTGATGGTCTCCGGCGGCGTTGCGCCAGCCTATGTCGGCGTGGCGATGCAGCTGTGGGTGCAGATGATGGGGCAGTTCTTCCTGCATCTGCGCAACTTCCAGGCCGCCGGGACGGAAGTGGCGGGGCCGGCCGCTGATGAAGTCACCGACGCCGTTGCCGGCTGAAACTTGCCACGCCCCTCTCCCGGAGGGGGGCTGGCAGTGCACCGCCTTGCAGTCACGGTTACGTCACACAGGAGTCCTACGATGCGGACCGGCTCAAGGCGCCCGCATGCAGCGCCGTCGGGCATTCCTCAACGGACGACTCATCTTGGATCGTGATGGCAAGGCTGGTCGCATCGCCCAGTGCGCGCGCGCTGGTGGGTTACCTGACGCTGCTCGTGCTCTGCATGGCCTGCCAGAAGCTCCGTGCCCAGCAGGCCACGCCGGACGGCATGGCCGAGATCGCCTTCGACCTGCCGGCCCAGCCCTTGAAACAGGCGCTGGCGCAGTACGACAGGCTGACCAGCCTGTCCGTCTTCTTCCCCTCCGAACTCGCGGAGGGCCGCAGTTCGGCGCCGGTTCACGGGCGCTATCGTCCCGAGGACGCGCTGCGCAGGCTGGTGGAGGGCACCGGGCTGGCCGTGCAGGCCGCCGCGTCCGATGCCTTCGTGCTGGTCCCCGTACCACGCCCGCCCGATGCGCCCGCGCCAGACGCCACCGCCAGCCGGCAGCGCCAGATCGACGGCGCGGTGCAGGCGCGCATCTACCGGGCGCTGTGCGCGCGGCCGTCCCTGGCGTTCGGGGAGTACCGCCTGGCGCTGCGGGTGCGCATCGACGCTTCCGGCCACGTGCGCCAGGTACGGCTGCTGGACACCACCGGCGACAAGGCGCGCGATGCGGCCATCGTCGAAACCCTTGAACAGGTCGATGTGGGCCTGTCACCAACCGATCCGTCGCGGCCCTTCGTGCTGCTGGTCCATCCCGTGCACTGCGACGCGCGGGCGGCGCAGGCCGGCGCGTGCCGCCCCGCGTGCGAACGGCAGGCGGGCTGAGCCATGAGCGATTCCACCCGCGCCACCCTGCGCGATCTCCTCGCCCTGCGCTATGAAGACCTCAAGCGCCGCCTGACGTGGCGGCTCGGGTCGTCCGAGCTGGCCAGCGACGCGCTGCACGATACCTGGGTCCATCTGGAAGACCGCAGCGAGGAAAGCGGCCCGGTCAAGAGCCCGGCCGCCTATCTGATGCGGATGGCGACCAACCTCGCGCTGGACCGGCTCCAGCGCGACCGCCGCTATATGAGCGCCGAGGAGATGGACACGCTGATGCTCGACATCGCCGATCCCGCCCCGGGGCCGGCGCAGACCGTGGCCGCGCGCGACGAGGTGGAGGCGCTGGCGCGGCTGATCGACAGCATGCCGCCCCGGCGGCGGGCGATCTTCCTCGCGGTACGCGTGGAGGAGCGTTCCAACCAGGAGGTGGCGGTGCGCTTCGGCGTGTCCACCCGGCTGGTCGGCCTGGAACTGAAGCGCGCCCATGAGTACTGCATGGCGCACATGCCGAAGCATGAGTGAAAAAATCGTGCCGATCCGCGTCCGCCCAACCGTCTTGTCTGTAAGCCTGCTTGCCGGGCGCTACCCGAGGATGGCTCGTCTGACGCCATGATCCCAACCATGAATGCTCCGTTCCCCCCGCCGCGCGAACTGGACCCCGTCGAGCGGCAGGCGCTCGCCTGGGTGCGCCGTGTTGCAGCGGGCGAGATCACGCATGCCGACGGCGCGGCGCTGCGCCAGTGGTGCCAGGCCAACCCTGCCCACGCGGCCGCCTTTGCCGCCGCGCGCGCCCGCTGGGCCCAGCTTGGCGAGGCCGCCGCGATGGTCAAGGCGCGCAACCCCGCCGTCATGCATGCCACGCTGCCGGCGGTGCGGCGTCCGTCCAGCTGGCAGCGGCGCGCGTTCCTCGGCGGCGCGCTGGGCGCCACCGCAGCCACGGCGGTAGCGGCCGTGGTCCACCCGCCGCTGGGCCTGTGGCCCGCCGCCAACGAATGGCGTGCCGACTACCGCACCGCCACGGGCGAGCAGCGGCGGCTGGCGCTGGGCGGGGCGGTCGATGTCGAACTCAATACGCGCACCAGCATCGCGGTGTGGCCCGGCGCCGGCGGCACGCGCGGCATCGACCTGATCGCGGGGGAAGCTGCCATCGACCTGACCCACGCCGAGACGCCCTTCGTGGTGGCGGCCGGCGCCGGTCGCACGCAGGCGCTCCAGCGCCGGGCCGCGCGCTTCGAGGTCCGGCATTTGGGCGGCGCGGTGTGCGTGACCTGTATCGACGGCCAGGTCCAGGTGGCCCATGCCAGCGGCACCGCGCAACTGTCAGCCGGCCAGCAACTGCGCTACGACGACCACGCGCTGGGCCGCGCCGAGCAGCTCGATGCGGCGCGCATGCCCGGCTGGCGCGCGGGCTACCTGCGCTTCACCGATGCGCCGCTGGGCGAGGTGCTCGACGAGATCAACCGCTATCGCACCGGCAAGGTGGTGCTGCTGGACCGGCAACTGGCCGCGAAGCCGGTCACCGGCCGCTTTCAGATCCATGCGCTCGACAAGGCCATCGTCCAGATGCAGCGCTCGTTCGGCCTGCATGCGCGCACGCTGCCGGGCGGTGTAGTGCTGCTGAGCTAGGCGCCGCTGGTCCGGGTTTTCCCGGTTCGCTGTCACGAAATCTTCAAGGAAAAGCTTGCCGATTGCCTTCGGCCCAACGGTCTAGGTCCCAGGAGCATCGACGGCGCCTGCCGTCGGTGGACATGACGACAGGGCCGCCACGCCACGCAGATTGCGAGAGGCGGCCCGCCAACGTTGCTTGACGGGATTGAGATCACCATGCAGATGCGCGCTCACAGCGGGAACATGCCTTCGCCACAGCAGGGCGGCGGCTTCCGGCTTCCGAATCCACGCCGCCGGCCGCTGGCCCATGCAATAGCGCTGCTGGTGGCAGCGGGCGGCATGCTCGATAGCGCGCACGCCCAGCAGGCTTTCAGCCGCGACTGGATGGCCCAGAAGAACATGATGCAGGGCACGGCGGCGGCAACCGGGCGGCTGCCCAACGGCATGCCGGCCTCGGCGCTGACCAATCCGTCCGCGCAGCAGCAGCAGGCCAGCCAGCAGCTCCAGCGATCGATCCAGAACCTCGCCACCACCGCGCAGGCCATTGCCGCCATGCAGGCCGCGCAGGCTGCGGCGCGCAACGCCGCCGCGCAGGACCCGTCGGTGCCAGACGGGCTGGCCGAAGGTGGTCTCAAGGTCGATGCCAACAGCCTGACGGCCGGCTGGCAGAACGCCCGGCCGCTGGACAAGGCCACCGGGCAGAAGATCGTCGATGGCCGGACCGTGGTGTCCATCGAGCAGACCGGCGAACGCGCCATCCTGAACTGGGAAACCTTCAACGTGGGGCGCAATACCACGGTGGAGTTCCACCAGCAGGCCGACTGGGCCGTGCTCAACCGCGTGAACGACCCGCAGGCGCGGCCCAGCCAGATCCAGGGACAGATCAAGGCCGACGGCACGGTGATGATCGTCAACCGCAACGGCATCGTCTTCAAGGGCACCAGTCAGGTCGATACGCGCAACCTGGTGGCGGCCGCCGCCGGCATGACCGATGCCCAGTTCCAGAAGGGGCTGTTCAGCGAGGCCAAGGGCAGCGGCTATGTACCGACCTTCGCCAATGACCTGGTCTCGACGGCGACCGCCACGTCATTCGGCAATGCCACCGGCGATGTGGTGGTGGAGGCGGGCGCGCGCATCGCCACGCGCGCGCCGCAGAGCGTGACCGAGGGCGGCGGCTACGTGCTGCTGGCCGGCCGCGAGGCGCACAACCGGGGCACCATCGTCACGCCGAACGGCCAGACCACGCTGGCCGCCGGCGACAGCTTCGTGATCCGCCGGGGCATGGGCACCGACGCGAACAAGACGTCCACCACGCGCGGCAATGAGGTGGATGTGCTTCGCAACCCGGGCAGCACGGCCGGGCTGGTCACCAACGCCGGCCTGATCCAGGCCGCCACCGGCGACATCACGCTCAAGGGCCATACGGTCGAGCAGCGCGGCGTGCTGCTCTCCAGCAGCTCGGTCACCACGCGCGGCACGGTGCACCTGCGCGCCGAGGGCGATGACAAGAGCCGCGTGACGCTGGCCCCGGGCAGCGTCAGCGCCATCCTGCTGGCCGACAGCAACGAGACTGCGCTCGACGTGCAGCGCGACGCGCTGGTCAAGGATTCCGCCACCGCCAGCGAGGGCGGCTACAACCGGCGCGACCAGTCGCTGGTGCAGATCGCCTCGGGCGGCGACGTGCTGTTCGACGCCGATTCGCTGGCGCTGGCCACTGGCGGACAGATCCAGGTCAATGCCGCGCGCCGCACGCTGCTGGCGGACCGCGCCGTGCTGGACGTGGCGGGCGCCGTGGGCGTGCGTGTGGCGATGGAGTCCAACAACGTCGAAATCAACGTCCAGGGCAACGAGCAGCGCGACGCCCCGAACAACCGGGATTCCGGCAAGCTGAATAACACCACCATGTGGGTGGACCGGCGCTACCTCGTGCGCGTGCCGGCCGGCACCAACGGCGCCACCACGGACCGCTGGTACACCGGCGGCGGCCTGCTGGAAGTCAGCGGCTACCTCAACACCAGCGGCCACGGCATCGGCGAATGGGCCGCGCTGGGCGGCACCGTGCTGTTCGAAGGCGGGGAGCTGGTCTCGCGGGCGGGGTCGTCCATCAACGTGGCGGGCGGCTCGCTGGACGTGCAGACCGGCAAGATCAAGCAGACCTGGCTGCGCGGCAGCGACGGCCAGCTCTACAACCTCGCCACGGCGCCCGGCGACATGACCTACGAGGGCGTCTATCGCGGCTTCGAGGCGGCGCACAAGCGCTGGGGCGCAAAGGCCACCGAGCAGTTCTACAACCCGCTGATCGCGCCGCGCGAGCGGCTGGAGAACGGCTACACCGTGGGCCGCGATGCCGGCCGCGTGGTGGTGTCCACCGCCTCGGCCGTGATGGAGGGCGATATCGACGCCACCGTCTACCAGGGCCCGCGCCAGGGTCAGGCGCGCGATGCCGGGCTGGATGGCTACCAGCAGTCCCAGATCGCCGCGCCCCGGCGCGGACAGCTGGTGATCGGCAAGCTGGTGCCGCTGTTCGACCCTGCCACCAAGACGATCCGGGAGGTCCCGACGGCGGTAGCGGGGCAGGTGGACATTGGCGCGGTGCAGGGTATCGCGCAGGGAGTCGCGCAGGGTATCGGTCTTGAAGACACGCTGCCGGCGGACCTGAGCGGCGGCCATATCCGCCTGGACGCCGGCTGGCTCAACGGCCTGGAACTCGGCGGCTTCACGGTCTTCGCCAAGGATGGCATTGCGGTGGATGCGCCGCTGGCCGTGGCGCCGGGCGGCGCGCTGGGGCTGCACGCCACCACGGTGGACATCGGCGCGGACCTTACCGCGCGTGGCGGCACCATCGCGCTCGGGGACATCGTCAGCCGGGGCACCCCGGGCAACTGGATCGACCGGCCCGTCACTGACTCCCCCACCGGCGCGGCAACCGTGACGGTGGCGCCCGGCGTGATCCTCGATGCGCGCGGCCTGTGGACCAATCTCAAGCAGGACCCGAGCAACATCGACGGCCTGCCCTATGTGAACGGCGGCTCGGTCACGGTCAGCAGTTCGGGCGACGTCACGCTCGGCGCGGGCAGCCTGATCGATGTATCGTCCGGCGCCGCGCTGATGGCGGACGGCGCGCTGCGCGGCGGGCGCGGCGGCAATATCACGCTGCGCTCCAACCAGTATGACGTGGCTGGCACCGGCTCGGGTGCGCTGCGCATGGATGGCGACCTGCGCGGCTACGGCGTGAACGGCGGCGGCACGCTGACCATCGATTCGGGCCTGGGCGTCGCCATCGGCGGCGGCCTGCTGGCCGAATCCGGCGTGCTGCGCGCCGGGGAATCGGTGCCGGTGCACCTGACGCTGGACCAGCCATTCACGATCAAGGCGGGTACGGTGCTGCCGGTGGACTACACGTTCACGTCCGACACCGCCGCGCCGGGCCAGGTGTCGCCGGGCACCATCTCCCTCTCGCCCAGCCGGCCGCTCACGCTCACGCAGGGGTGGGTGGTGCCACCGGGCGTCGGCTTCAATCCCTTCGTTGTGTACGACACGAACGGTGGCTGGTACGCGAGCGGCACCACGGTGCCCGCCGGGACCGTGCTGGTGCGCACGCAGGGCGAAATGGGCGCCGGTTACGTGGTGCCGGCCAACGTGTTCCCGAACGGCATGCCGGTGGCCGCGTACAGCACCACGGTCAAGGCGGGCACGGCGTTCCAGACCGACCATGCGATGGCCGCCGGAGATCGCCTGCCGGCCGGCGTGGTGCTCTCCGCCGACGTGGCGGTAAAGCCGCTGCTGGTGCTGGACGCCGACCTGTTCCAGACCGGGTTTGCGAAGTACGACGTATCGGGCCAGCAGGGCTCGCAGATCGCCAACGGCGCCACTATCGACGTCACTATGCCGGTGCTGCGCCACGACACCACGGTGGCTCACGCGGTGCCCACCGGCGCGGACCCCGCGCTGGCGCTGGAGCGCTGGCTGCCGCCGCTGTGGGAGGAAGATCCGGTCCATGGCGCGCTGACGCAGCGGCGCGGCGCAGACCTTGTGCTGGGCGGCGGCAACCTCTACGGGCAGGCGCCGGTGACGGTGGGCCAGGGCGCCACGGTCACGGTCGATCCGGGCCGCGCGCTGACGCTGCAGGGCAACGGCCAGATCACCATTGACGGCACGCTCAACGCCTGGGGCGGCAGCGTGGCCGTGTTGCAGACCGCGCTGGGCGTGGGTAACGCGGCGTCACCCAGCGGCACGCCCGACGCCCGCTCGATCTGGATTGGCGGCGATGCCGTGATCGATGTGGCGGGGCGGGCGGTTACCGCGCGCGACGTGCAGGGCCGGGCCTATGGCGAGGTCGCCAACGGCGGCACCATCGAAATCGGCGCGCGTCATGTGGCCGGCGCGCGGGAGGTCGATGCCGCCGATTCCTTCGTGGTGGTGCGGCCCGGCGCGCGGCTGGATGCCTCCGGGGCGTCGGCGGTGGTGGACGTGGCCGGCGTCGGCGTCGGCCCGGTCAACGTGGCCAGCAACGGCGGGGTGATCGCGCTCAGTTCCATGCGCGGCCTGTTCGTGGATGGCGACCTGCGTGCGGCAGCCGGTGGCGCGGGCGCGGCCGGCGGCACGCTGGCGATCAACCTGGAGACGCCGTCCTACCTCGGCGTGGACCGCAACACCCTGAAGGGCGCGGCGGTGGACGACGCAGTGCGCGTGCCGCGTGAACTGGTGGTGGCGCAGGTGCAGGGCGATAGCGGCCTTTCCGACGCGCTGCGCCTCGGCATGCGCGACACCGCGCTGCGCTACGGCACGGCCCGCATCGGCGTGGACCGCGTGGCGGCGGGCGGCTTCGACAACCTGGCGCTGCTTGCCAACGGCCTGATCAGCTTCGATGGCGACGTGAACCTGGCGATGGGCCAGAGCCTGAGCCTGACCGCCAGCGCCATCGGCCTGGCCGAGCAGGCTGCGGCCGGCACGCGCGTCAGCCTGGCGGCGCCCTATATGCGCCTCGCCGGCGCCACGCGCAGCCAGGGCGAAAACGGCATCATGCCGAACCCGGTGCGCGGCTCCAGGAACGCTGGCGCGGCGGGCGGTACGCTCGGTGTGCCGCTGGTGGCGGATGGCACCAGCTTCCTGGCCGATGCGCAGTTCCTCGACATCGTGGGCGAGCTGAGCGTTGGCGCGCGCGGCGAGATCATCCAGAACGCGGTAGATCCGCTCAAGGTGGAGCGCGATGCGTTCGACCAGATGACGCTGCGCAGCGCCTCGGACATCCGCCTGTCCGGCGCCGCACTGCTGGTTCAGCCGGGCGACCTGACGCTGGCCGCCTCGCAGATCTACCCGGCCATGCACGACAGCGGCAGGGTCCTGGTCGGTCAGATTGACGGCATCAACCAGTGGGGCAGCCCCATCCGCACCTTCGACCCGACCCGCGTGCTGAACATCGAGCGGGTGGGTGATGCACTGCCCGCCACGCCGTACTCAGTCTTCGGCACCCTGAGCCTGTCCGGCCCCACGGTCAATCAGGGTGGCGTGGTGCGGGCGCCGCTCGGGTCGGTTTCGATCGGGACCAGCGGCAACGGCACGGAAACGGGTGTGGTCAACGTGCTGCCCGGCAGCGTGACCTCGGTCAGCGCGAACGGGCTGGTGATGCCCTATGGCGGCACGCTCGACGGCCTGAGCTATATGCACAACGGCGCGGACGTGGTGTTCCCCGGCGTGGGCGCGGGGCCGACCATCAACCTGACCGGCCACGCCATTGACGTGCAGCCGCGCGCGCTGCTGGACATGTCGGGCGGCGGCGAGCTGACCGGCGCGGCCTTCCTGGCCGGGCGCGGCGGCTCCACCGACGCGCGGATGAACCCGCTGGTGCAGGTGTCGCCGAAGGGCGGCTTCACGCTGCCCGGGTTGGACACCAACCCCATCTATGCGATCGTGCCGGGTGCGCAGGCCGGCTACGCGCCGATCGTGGCCGAGCACGGCGCCAGCGACCCGGCCATCGGCCGCCAGATCACCATCGGCGCGGGGGTGCCGGGGCTGCCGGCCGGTACCTACACGCTGCTGCCCTCGACCTTCGCGCTGCTGCCCGGCGCGTTCCGCGTGGAACTCAACGGCGCCAGCCAGGCTGGGCTGGGGCCGGGGCAGGGGCCAGCACTGGCCATGCGCAATGGCTCGTATGCCACCTCGGCGCAGCTCGGCACGGCCAATACGACCCTCCGCGATGCGCTGCCGACACAGGTCTTCCTGACCTCGGCCGATATGCTGCGCCGGCTGTCCCAGTACAACGAGACCAGCTACGCCGAATTCGGGCTGGCGAACGCGGCGCTCAACGGCGTGCCGCGACCCATGCTCGAGCGCGATGCCAAGGGCCTCCGGCTCGAATTCATCGCCGATGTCCAGGCCGGCAAGATCGGTGACGCCCCCGCGCTGCGCTTCGCCAGCGGCACCACCGCCTACGGCACGCCGGCGGGCGGCTATGGCGGCAGCGCGCTGGTGGTCAGCAGCGCCGGCGACTACGAGATCCTGGCGCCCGGCGCGACCCCCCGGGCGCTGCCCGGCGCGGACCTGTTGAACCAGATCTCGCTGCATGCGGACGATCTCAATGCCATCGGCGCCAACCGCCTCGGCATCGGCGGCCTGCCCGCCGTGGTGCGATCCACCACCGACTCGCAACGCGACAACATCGCCACCTTCACCGGCAACGCCCGCAACATCGTGCTGCGCGAAGGGGCGGTGCTCAAGGCTGGCGAGGTGTTCCTCGTCACCGGCGCCAAGTCTGGCGGCATCGTCATCGAGCAGGGCGCGGGCATCAACACGCTCGGCCAGGGCAAGGCCGCGTGGGATTCCATGGACGGCTACGTCTACGATCCGGCGCGGTTGTCCGTGCTGGCGGTGTCCAACGGCTGGCTGGACCTGCTGCCGCCCGCCGTGGGCAACGACCCGACCCAGGGCCCGGGCCGCATCGACATCGGCGCCTGCGCGGCGGGCGCCGTCTGCCACGGCACCACGCAGCTCTATTCGGAAGGCACGATTGCCGCCGCCACGGACCAGAGCTTCGAGCTGCGCGATACGGCGCGCTACGGCACGCGCAACCTGACGCTGGCCGTCGGCGGCATTAACGTGGGCAGCGAGGCGTCGCTGGCGGCCGTGGCCGCACGCAACGCCCTGACCCCGGGCCTGACCCTCAACCAGGGCGTGCTGGACCGCCTGCTGCGCGGCGACACCAGCGCGGGCGCGCCGGCACTGGAGAACCTCGTCCTGACAGCGCGCGACGCGGTCAATTTCTACGATTCGATCGAGCTGTCCACCATCGACCCCGCCACCGGCAAGTCCTCGCTGGAACGGCTGGTGCTGACCACCCCGGCCATCTACGGCATGGGGGACGCCGACGCCCGCGCGCGCATCCGTACCGACACGCTGGTCTGGAACGGCACCAACACCGCGCCGGGGCAGGTGGCCGCTGGCGGCGCCGGCAACGGCAGCGGGCAGTTCATCGTCGATGCGCGCCAGATCGAATTCGGCTATGGCCCGGGCACCCGCCCGGACACCATCCACGACATGGACCGGCTGGTGCTGGGCTTCGGTGGGGTGGAGCTGAACGCCAGCGAACGCGTCACGGCCAACCAGACCGGCTCGCTTGCGGTCTACCAGACGCGCGGCGCCTGGGACGCGGCCACCAACGCCTACGCCTACAGCGGCGGCGACCTGACGATCCGCACGCCGCTGCTGACCGGCGCAGCCGGCTCGGTCAACAAGATCCGTGCGGGCGGCGCGGTGAACGTGGCCGCGCCTGCCGGGGCCACCGCGCCTGCGCTGACGAACGCCGAGCTGATTGCCGCGCTGGGCGCGGAGGTGTCGCTGGCCGGGCGCAGCGTGGTGCTGGACACCACCGTGGCGCTGCCCAGCGGCAAGCTCACGGTGTCCGCCGAGGGCGATGTCGTGCTCGGCGATGGCGCCCGGCTCGACCTCGCCGGCCGCAAGGTCGATTTCTTCGACGTCAGCAAGTACAGCTGGGGCGGCGACGTGGTGCTGGAAAGCCAGTCCGGCAACATCCTGCAGACGGCCGGATCGCGCATCGACCTCTCCGCGCTGGAGAACCGCGCCGGCAAGCTCACCGCCGTGGCGGTGGGGGCTGGTGCCGGGGCCGGCACGGTGGACCTGCGCGGCGCCATCGCGGGCGGCAGCACCGGGTATTACGATGCGGGCGGCACGTGGGTGCCGTATGCGGCGGGCGGCGCCGATATCCGCGGCCAGCATGTGGCCGACTTCACCGGCCTCAACCATCGCCTGACGGCGGGCGGCGTCACCGGCAGCCGCAGCTTCCAGATCAAGCAGGGCGACCTGACGGTGGGCGACGAACTGAAGGCGCGCGAGATCAGCGTCTCGGTGGATGGCGGCCGGCTGGTGGTGAACGGCACCGTGGACGCCAGCGGCGAGCAGGTGGGCAGCATCCGCCTGGCCGCACGCGATGGCGTGACGATTGGCGGCACCGCGCTGCTGGACGCCCATGGCCGCGTGCTGCGCGTGGACAGCTACGGGCAGCCGATCGAGGCGCCCAACCGCGCCGTGATCGACATCAACGCGGGCCAAGGCCGGCTCACGCTGGCGGACGGCGCGCGCATGGACGTGCGCGCCGGCACCGACGGCACGCCGCTGTCGCTCGGCACGGTGGAGTTGAGCGCGCGCCGGCTGGGCGGGGCCACCGGCAACGACATCGACATCGACGCGGCGGGCAGCGTGCGCATCGACGGCGCGCGTGCGATTACGGTCAACGCGTTCCAGACCTACAACGATGCGCCGCTGGTCTCCGGCGGCACGGCCGATGGGCGCGACTACCAGTCCATCACCCAGGCCTATCTGGACCAGAAGCACGGGGACAGCGTCATCTTCATGACCAACGCACTGGCCAACGGCGACCTGATGAGCCGCCGTCTGGCCGGGCTGCGCCAGTACGCGGATGCGCTCCACCTGCGCCCCGGCGTGGAGATCGTCTCCATCACGCCCGATGGCGACCTGCATATCGACGGGGATATCGACCTGTCCGGCTACCGCTACGCGAGCGTCAATCCGCATGCGCAGCAGACCGGCGTGCGCGGCTCGGGCGAGGCGGGCGCGCTGGTAATGCGCGCCGGCGGGGACTTCAAGATCTTTGGCAGTGTCTCAGATGGCTTCGACGGCAGCGCGCTGCCCGTCACGCCGGACGACAACGGGTGGATGCTGGTCAAGGGCCGCGTGCCCTGGGGCGGCGACGTGGTGGTGCCGACCGACGGCAAGGTCACGCTGGCCGATGGCACCTTCTTCCAGCCGGGCCGCGCGCTCAACTACGCCTTGCCGATCCAGGCCATGAGCCTGCGCGCCGGCACCGAACTGCCCACGCGCGCCACGCTCACGGCGGACCTCGTGCTGCCGGCCGGCACCGTGCTGGGCGGTGCCATCCGCGACGGGGCGGGCAATGTGATTCATCCGGCCGGCACGGTGCTGTCCGCCGCGCTCACGCTGACCAGCGGCATGCAGCTGGACGCGGGCAACCGCCTGCCGGGCGCCGCGCACGTGGCGGCCATGACGTGGCCGGCCGGCGTGCCGCTGCCGTTCCCCGATGGCGCCGTGGTGGACATGCCCACCTACGGCCCGGTCAACGGCGTGGTGCTGGCGGGCGACCTGATGCTGCGCAAGGGCGCCATGATCCCGGCCGAAACCGTGGTGAAGCTGCCCGGCGACGCCACCACCGTGCTGATGCGCGACGCCGACGCCAGCGGCAACCAGGGCCGCACCTGGGCGCTGGCGCCGATGCTGGAGCAAGGCTCGCAGGCGTGGTCGATGCGGCTGGTGGGTGGCGCCGATCTCTCGGCGGCCGACACCCGCGCGCTGCAGCCGCGCAGCACGCGCGGGCAGCTCCTGCTGGCGGATACCCACTACGGGCTGGCCCAGCAGACCGTGCTCAAGCCGGGCACGGGCATCCCGGGCCAGTACATCTGGGGGCCGGAGGCCTGGCTGTTCGGTGAAGTGCCGGGCACGCCGATCAACCTCGACCTGTATGGCGGCGAGGAGGCGGTGGCCGGGCTCAACGACCTGGGCCTGGGCATCCTCGTCGAGAAGATCGCCGATGGGATACCGCCGGTCTATGAAGACAAGATGATGCCGGGGCGCCAGCAGATGTTCAGCGTGCTGCGTACCGGCACCGGCGACCTCGACCTGCTGGCCGCGGCCGACTTCACCATGACCTCGCCGTTCGGCGTCTATACCGCCGGCACGCAGGCGGCCGGCGTGGATGCTGCCTATAACCAGGCGCGCGCCAGGGGCGCGGACGGCACGCTGCTGGGCGCTAACGGCGCCTACCTCGAACCGTTTATCAACGGCGGCGCCCAGAGCACGTACCAGGCGTGGTATCCCGAGCACGGCGGCAACGTGCTGGTGCGCGCGCAGGGCGATGTGCGCGGCGACATCATCGGCACCAAGCCGGGCACCATCCGCAACGACGACGCGCTGGGCCAGATGCGCATCCACTTCGACACCTCGGCCGTGGGCGGCTGGCTGTGGCGCCAGGGCACCGGCAGCGCGGCGGCGGCGGGCGAAGGCGTGCCCACGGCGTGGTGGGTCAACTTCGGCAGCTATGTGGCGGCCAAGGACGACCAGTACGCGGTGCAGGGCACCCTGCCGTTCCTGGTGGGCTTCACCGGCATCGGCACGCTCGGCGGCGGCAATCTGGTGATGGAAGCCGGCGGCAACGCCGGCATGCTGGAGTCGCGCATGGGCAATGGCGCGTCGGTGCTCTCGCGCAGCCAGGGTCTGGTGCTGGCCGTGGGCAGCACGGGCCGCGTTTCGGCCGATGGCAGCACGCTGACGCAGACCGGTGGCGGCGACCTCGACATCCGCATCGGCGGCGGCCTGAATCCGGTGGCGGAGGTGCGCAACCAGCCCGAGAACAATGGCGAAATCACGCCCCTGACGCGTTTCTCGAATCCGCGCCTGGACCTGAACAGCACGTTCGTCAACCTGCGCGGCGCGCTGCGGCTGGAAGCCGGCGCGGTGGGCGGCATCGAGCTGCGCTACGACCGTGCCGATCCGATGGAGACGCGCGCCTACCAGCCCTATGTGGCCAGCTCGTCCATCGCGGGCGGCGGGCCGGTGCTGGTGGTGGGCGATGCCGGCGTGCGCATCGAGTCGCGCGGGGATCTGGTCATCGGCGGCGTGGCGGACCCGGGCCGCGTGGCCCAGTTCCACAACGGCACGCCGTTCACGCTGGACGGCACCGCGCAGGATGGCGAGGGCTGGAGCTGGTTCTCGCTGTGGACGCCGTCCACCGCCATCGACCTGTTCAGCGCGGGCGGCAACCTGACGCCATCCACGGCGTGGGCGGACGACCGGGACCGCAGCAACCACAGCGCCACCGACGGACGCTTCGTGATGCCGTCGATCCTGCGCGCGGCGGCGCCCAACGGCAGCCTGTACTACGGCAATGCGAGTTCCGGCCGGGTCAGCAACAACGCTGCGGAGCAGTCGCCGGTCAGCCTGATCCTGGCGCCCTCGCCGGTGAGCCCGCATTTCGCGGTGACAGGCACCGGCGCACTGGAGCTGCTGGCCGGGGATTCGATCTACGCGGCCGGCTATGCGGTCACGCAGTCCGGCGCCAATCCCACGCTGCTGCCGAGCCCGTTCAACCCGGGCTTCCTCGGCGTGGTCGGCAACGCCTGGTACGGCCAGCATGTGGTCGGCAATATCGACCCGCAGGCGCTGGCGCCCAGCGTGCTGTTCTCGAAGGGGGTGGAGAGCGAGCAGTTGTATCCGCTGTTCAGCCTCACGTCGCCCACCGCGTCCGGCTATACCCGCGAGGGGCAGCCGCCCGCGCGCTTCTATGCGAACGAGGGCGATATCGTCGGCCTGCGCACCGGTACCATCGTCTACGTGGGCAGCCTGACGGGCACGGTGGGCACCCAGAGCCCCTTGTACGAGGGGGGCGGGCCGGTGGCGATCCGCGCGGGGCGCGATATCGTCAACGCCGGCACGCCGCTGGGTACCTTCGCGATGGCACCGGAAGACGCGCTGGGCTGGTTCGGCCAGTACTACAGTTCCCAGCCTAACGCGCCGCTGCGGCCCACCCGGAACACGATCGCCACCACGCGCGGGAACCTGATCGTGCATGGCAACGACGATGACATCTCGGTGATCTCGGCGGGCCGCGACATCCGCGGCGGCAGCTTCTACGTGGCGGGCCCCGGCCTGCTGGAAGTGACCGCCGGGCGCGATCTTTATCTGGCCGACAAGGGCGAGCTGCGCAGCATTGGCGCGGTGGCCGGTTCGGCGCAGCACGACCGCTCCAACGGCGCGGCGATTGCCGTGGCCGCCGGCGTGGGCGCCAGGGGGCTCGACGGGCTGGGCTTCGACGCCTTCGCTGCGCGCTACCTGGACGCGGCCAATCAGGCCGACAGCGGGCGCCCGCTGGCCGACCAGCCGGGCAAGGCCGTGACCACTTACGGCGGCAAGCTGACGCTGGGCGACTGGTTGCGCGCCGAGTTCGGCTACACCGGCGACGAGGCCGGCGCCCCGGCCTTCCTGGCCGCCCGGCAGGCCGAGCTGGATCAGACGCGCCAGACGGCGCTGGCTGCCGGCACCACCGCGCCCAGCCGCGACCTGCAGCGCGAATACGGATTGGCCGGCCAGCTGCATCTGGTCAACTGGCTGACCGACCGCTTCGGCGGCAGCAACGGCCTGGGCGTGCATTTCGATGCCGCCACCATGGACGCGCGGCAGTTCCTCGCCGCGCTGCCGCCGGAGCAGCAGCGCGCCTACCTGCGCAACGTGTACTACGCGGAACTCAAGGCCTCGGGCCGCGAGTTCAACGACGCCATGGGGCCGCGTGCGGGCAGCTACCTGCGCGGCCGCGAGGCCATCGCCACGCTGTTCCCGGGGCAGGCGGCGGATGGTCAGGGTGACTATCAGGGCAACTATCAGGGCGACCTGACGATGTTCAGCAGCGCGCGGTTCTACCAGAGCGGGCAAGACAGCCTGGATGGGCGCTTCACCACGCGCCCCAAGCCGGGCACGACCTACCTGAGCAAGGCCGAGTGGCTGGCTGCGGGCAGCCCCGGCGGCGTGCCGTTCTACGCCGTGCTCGACGCCGGCATCCACACCGACTTCGGCGGTGACATCGGCGTGCTCACGCCGGGCGGCCGGACGCTGGTCGGCGTGGACGGCGGCTTTGTGCCGGGCGAAGGCTCCGGCGTGCTGACACAGGGCGCGGGCGAGATCCAGATGTATGCCCGCGACAGCATCCTGCTGGGCCAGAGCCGCATCTTCACCACCTTCGGCGGCAATATCCTGGGCTGGTCAGCGCAGGGCGACATCAACGCGGGGCGCGGTTCCAAGTCCACCGTGGTCTACACGCCGCAGCGGCGCACCTACGACGATATCGGCCTGGTGGCGCTGTCACCGACCACGCCGAACACCGGCGCGGGTATCGCCACGCTGAACCCGATTCCCGAGGTGCCGCCGGGCGATATCGACCTGATCGCGCCGCTCGGCACCATCGACGCGGGCGAGGCCGGCATCCGGGTCTCGGGCAACGTCAATCTGGCGGCGCTGCGGGTGGTGAACGCGGAGAACATCCAGGTGCAGGGCAAGGCGGCGGGCATGCCGGTGGTGGCGGCAGTCAACGTCGGGGCGCTGAGCAATGCGAGCGCGGCGGCGTCTCAGGCGGCCAGCGCCGCGCAGGATGCCGTGCAGCGTGACCGCGCGGCGGCGCGTCAGGGCTTGCCGTCGGTGTTCACGGTGCGGGTGCTCGGCAACGGCAATGAGGGCGACGGGGGCGCCGGCGCCTACGCGCCGCGTGGGCGCGAAGGGGCCAGCGCCACGCCGCCGAAGTACGATCCGCAGGGCGTGGTGCAGGTGCTGGGGCAGATGGACCTGGGCGAATCGCAGTTGCGCATGCTCACCGCCACGGAGCGCAAGAACCTGGAGCGGTAAGGAGCCTTACTGCAGGGGGATGCCAGCGCGGGAAGCCAGTTGCTTCCAGCGCTGGATTTCCTCCTGCTGGTACTGGCGCATCTCGGCCGGGCTGGACATGATGACCGTCGTGGACTGGCGCTTGTAGTAGTCCTTGAGTTCCTGCGTCTCCGCCGCCTGGTGGAACAGCGTGGCCCAGCGGCGCACCAGCTCGGGCGGCGTCTTGGCCGAAACCGCGGCGGCCACCCAGTTGTAGGCCAGGAATTGCGGAATGCCAGCCTCCTGCGCATTCGGCACATCGGGCAGCAGGTTGCTGCGCTGCGGGGCCGTGTACGCCAGCGCGCGCAGCTTGCCGCTCTTCACCAGCTCGATGGCGCCGCTGGCGTCCACCACCGCGAAGTCCACGGTGCCGGAGAGCGTCACGTTGATCGCATCGCCCGCGCCCTTGTAGTTGATGCCGGTGGAGCGCATGCCGGTCATGTCGTTGAGCCATTCCGAATACAGCGTGTACGACATCGACCCGCTCGCGTAGTTGAGCGCGCCGGGGCGCTTCTTGCCGTCCGCCACGAGGTCCTCGACGCTCTTGTACGGCGAATTCGGCGGCACGATGATCAGGCACGGGCCGCGCGTCAGCAGGCTGATCGGCGCGAAGTCGGTCAGCGGGTCATAGGGCAGCTTGCGGAACGTGGCGGCATTGGTGGAGAGCGTGGAGTTGCTGCCGATGAAGACCGTGTAGCCATCGGCCGGCGCATTGAGCGCCGTCTGCACGCCGATAAAGCCGTTACCGCCCGGCTTGTTCTCCACTGTGACCGGCTGGCCGGTGAGGTCGCCGATCTTCTTGGCGAAGATGCGCGCGCCGGTGTCCGTGCCGCTGCCCGGCGGAAATGGCACGATGAACTTCACGGGCCGGTTGGGGAAGCTGGCGGCATCGCCCTGCGCGAGGGCGGTGAGTGGGGCGAGGGGCGCCAGCCCGATGGCCGCCGCCAGCGTGGCCAGCGTGTGCAGGGTACGGCGCCGGGTGTGCTGCCGGGTGTGGCGGGTGTGCCGGGTGTGCCGGGTGGGGCGCGGGGTCGGGCGGTCCAGTTCCAGCGGGTATGTCATGGTGGTCTCCTCCGCAACGGTGATCCGTCGTCGTTTGATGGAGGAAGAGCCTACTGGCTTGCACGGCACGGAGGCAAGGCTCGGCGGGGCATATCCGTTATGCGCGAGCCGGTATGCGCCGCGCGGGCATGGCTCCCGGGTGCGGGAAAACCATGCCCCGGGCGCCCGCGCACGCATTTCGGCGCGCAAGTATTTCGGCGCGCGAGCATTTCGGATATGCCGTCCGTGCGATAGGTGCGGCGCGTGCGGCTTGCTAATCTCGTCGTCACTTTCGCGGGGCCTCCGGCAGCGCGACACATGATAACGACAGGAGACAGCGTGGACACAGCCGCCAGGATAGTGATCCGCCCAGCCGAGCCCGATGGGCCGCTGGCACCATTGCGGGCCGAGGTGCGGGCATTTCTCGCCCGGGTCATGCCGGACCGGCCGCGCCCGTTGCGCGCCAAGAGCTGGAGCGGCTTCGATGCCGAGTTCAGCCTGGCGCTCGGCGCGCAGGGCTGGATCGGCATGACCTGGCCGCGCGAGTTCGGCGGCCAGGGGCGCTCGATGCTCGAACGCTACGTGGTGCTCGAGGAATTGCTCGCCGCCGGCGCGCCAGTCGGTGGCCACTGGGTGGCCGAGCGCCAGAGCGGACCGCTGCTGATGCGTTACGCCGATCCGGCCGTCGCCGCCGAGATCGTGCCGCGCATCACCCGTGGCGAGGTCTACTTCTGCATTGGGATGAGCGAGCCCGATTCGGGCTCCGATCTCGCCTCGATCCGCACCCGCACCGATCGCGTGGAGGGTGGTTGGGTCATCAACGGCACCAAGCTCTGGACCTCCAACGCGCACCGCTCGCACTACATGATTGCGCTGGTGCGCACTGATCGCGGCGCCGACGACAAGCACAAGGGCCTGTCGCAGTTCCTGGTCGACATGACCACGCCGGGCCTGCAGGTACGGCCGATCCGCAGCCTCTCCGGCGAGGAGGGCTTCAACGAGGTGGTGTTTACCGATGTGTTCGTGCCGGACCGCATGCTGATTGGCAAGGAGGGCGACGGCTGGGCCCAGGTGACGGCGGAGCTGACGTTCGAGCGCAGCGGCCCCGAGCGCTACCTGAGCAGCTACGCGCTGCTGCCCCAGATGCTGGATCACGCCGACGCCGCCGACAGCCGCCAGGCCACGGAGCTGGGCCTGCTGGTAGCGGAGCTGACCACGCTGCGGCAGATGTCGCGCGGCATCGCGGCCATGCTGAATCGCGGGGAGAACCCGCAGGTGGCCGCCGCCAACGTCAAGGATCTTGGCGCGCTGTTCGAACAACGGATTCCCGAAGTGGCGCACCAGCTGTTCGGGGATGCCCTGCAGGGGGGCGGCTCGCCGTTCGCGGCCACGCACCGCTATCTGACACAGGTTGTGCCGTCCTTCTCGCTGCGCGGCGGCACGCGCGAAATCCTGCGCGGCATCATTGCCAAGGGACTGGGGGTCCGATGAACGAACTCGAACGCATGCTGGCGGACAGCGCCAGCCGTCTCTTTGCCGATGCCGTGACGCCGGCCCGGATCGACGCGATGGAACACGGCCTGTGGCCGGCCGAACTGTGGGATCAGGTGGAGGCCAGCGGCCTGACCCGCCTCTTTGTGCCGGAAGCGGACGAGGGCGCGCAGGCCAGCTGGACCGAGGGCCTGCCGGTGCTGCTGGCCGGCGCCAACGCCCCGGCGCCGTTCCTGGACACCGTGGCGGCAGGCTGGGTCCTGAACCAGCTTGGCGTGTCGATGCCGGGCGGCCCGATCGGCCTCGCCGACCTTGCCGTGCCCGTCAGCGCGTGCCTGCATGGCGATGGATGGGCACTCGATGGCCCAGTGGCGGTGCCGTGGGGCCGCTACGTGGGCCATGTGCTGATCCGGGCGATCGACGCCGAGACCAAGGCGCCGCTCTGGCTGCTCGCCGCGACCGGCGCCGCTGCGGTGGAAACCGGCGTGAACCTCGCCAACGAACCGCGCGACCGGCTGACCTTCCCGCGCGTACCGGACAGTGCCGCCGTGCGCGGCGATCCTGCGGGATGGCCGGCGCTACCGCAGGCGCTTGGCGCACTGACGCGGGCCATCGGCATCGCTGGCTTGCTGGAGCGCATCCTGAACCAGACCGTGCAGTACGCGAACGAGCGCACGCAGTTCGGCCGCCCGATTGGCAAGTTCCAGGCGGTGCAGCAGCAACTGGCGATCCTCGCCAACGAGACCGTGGCCGCGCGCATGGCCGTGGCGTCTGCCTGCGCGGCGGTTGACGCCGGGGACTGGACCCAGGCGGCGATGGTCGCCAAGGTGATTTGCGGGCAGTCCGCCGGCCGGGCGGCTGCCATCGCGCATCAGGTACACGGTGCGATCGGCTTCACGCACGAGCATTCGCTGCATCAATCCACGCGGCGCGTGTGGGCCTGGCGTGCCGAGTGCGGCACCGAGGCGTACTGGGCGGCCGAGATCGGACGACGCGCGATTGCGCGCGGCGGCGATGCGCTGTGGGCGGACCTGACCGCCGCCGCGGCCTGAGCGGGGAGACACCATGATCTTGCTGAAGTCGATGCTGGCCGGGCTGGCCGGGGTGGCCGCGATGCTGCTGGCCCACGCGCCGATGGCGCAGGCGGGCGAGCGCGCGCAGGACTTCCCCTCGAAGCCGTTACGGATCATCGTGCCGTTCACGCCCGGCAGCGGTTCGGACGCCTCCGCCCGCTTCTACGGCGAGGCGCTGGCGCGCGAACTGGGCCAGGCGGTGGTGGTGGAGAACCGCCCCGGGGCGAATGGCGTCATCGGCATCCAGGCGCTCAAGAGCGCACCGGCGGACGGCTACACGATCCTGCTGGCCAGCAATTCGCCGATGTCGGTCAATCCCCTGGTCATCAAGCAGTTGCCCTATGACCCCGTCGCCGATCTGCGCCCGGTGGCGGGCCTGAGCCGCAATATGAATGTGTTCGTGGTGCCGCTGACGTCGCCGCTGAAGAGCATGGGCGATCTGGCCGCGGCCGCAAAGAAGCAGGAGCGGCCCTTCAACGTCGGCACGTATTCCGCCGGCTACCAGCTGGCGGCGGTCTGGTTCGGGTCGCTCGCGGGCATCCGCTTTACCAATATCCCCTACAAGGGACAGGCGCAGATCATGGCCGACATCCTCGGCAGTCAGCTCGACCTGGCGCTGGTGGATACCGGCGGCGCGCTGCCGCTGCTGAAGCAGGGCAAGCTGCGCGCGCTTGCGGTGTCCGGCGAGCGCCGGCATCCGGAGCTGCCGGATGTGCCCACGGTGCGCGAGAGCGGCTATCCGGACTACATCCAGTACAGCTGGGTGTCGTTCTACGTGCGTGCGCAGACGCCCGACGATATCGTCGCCCGGCTGGCCACGACGATGCAGGCCATCCTGAAGACGCCGGAGTCCGCCGCCTACGTGGCGCGTTCGGGATCGAGCCTGATGCCCTACGACCCCGACGCCATGCGCAGCTTCCACCAGACCGAGATGGCCCGCTTCCGCCGTGTGGCGCAGGCGGCGGGCATCCGTCCGGAGTAGCCGCGATGGGACGCAGCCGTCATGGACTACCCGGGGCGTCAGCGCGCAAGCGGCGCGGCGGCCTGCGTCAGCAGCGTGCGCAGCACCGATACGAAGGGGTGCGTGTGGACGTTGTTGTGCCAGCACAGGTGGACCGGCACGGTCAGCAGCGGGTCCACCACCGGCGCAAAGCGCACGCCGGGGTGGCGGCACAGCAGCGGGGCGAGGTAGCCGGGCACCATCGCGTACATGGCGGTGCCCGCCACGGCGTCGGCCACAGCCAGATAGCTGGTCAGCGTGCCGACAATGTTGCGGGTGGTGCCGTGGGCGCCGAAGTATCGGTCGATCAGCTTGGTCACGAGGCCGAACTGCGAGACGTCGAGGCAGGGCAGCGGCGTGAGCTCGGCGGGCGTGGGGTGGTCGCCGATCTGGCGATTGCCGGTGGCGCACAGGCAGCCGAACTGGGCGTTGAACAGCAGTTCCGCGCGCAGCGATTCGTGCTCCTCGGCGGGGTGGAAGGCCACCATGACGTCGATGGCACCGCTGGACAGCGCGCTGACGCCGCTCGGCATCGGCACGGGCTGCATGCGCACGCGCGCACGCGGCGCGGTCTGGCGCAGCGCCTCCAGGAAGCCAGGGGCGATCACGGCCTGCAGGGAGTCGTTGATGCCGATGGCGTAGGAGCCGGTTTCCAGCGCCGGATCGTAGTCGGCAGACTGGGTGTAGATTTGATCGATCAGGCGCAGCACGTTTTCGAGCATCGGCTGCAATTCCTGGGCGCGGCGGGTCGGCAGCATCTTCAGCGCGCTCTTGATCAGCAGCGGGTCGCCGATTTCGTCGCGCAGCCGCTCCAGCATGCGGCTGGTGGACGGCTGCGTGCTGTCGAGCCGCTTGGCGGCCTCGCTCACGCTGTTGCCCTCCAGCAGTGCGGCAAGTACCACCAGCAGGTTGAGGTCTTTCTTGCGCAGGTCCGCGAGCGGCAGGCGTCTGCCGCCCGTGGTGTTGCCCGTGGTGTTGCCTGTTGCGTCGCCCGTTGTGTCGCCCGTTGTGTCGCCTGTTGCGTCGCCTGTTGTGTCGCCCCCCGGTCCGGCGAGGCTGTCTCCTTGCTCCATCGATGTCCCTAGGTTTTGTATGTTGAGGCCGGACCTGGCCCCTGGCGGGGCGGGTCCGGTGGACCCCCGCAGTGTATATCGATCCAGACATAACCCACTATTCGTGGCGCCCGATGCGCGCCATCCAACCGAAGGAGTCAGCCCCATGCCTACGCAACGTGCCGTGTCCGAGCTTTCCACCGACATGGTCCAGGTCGCCATGACAGGCCATGTGGCGCAGGTGACGCTGCGTCGCCCGCCGCACAATTACGTGGACGAGCCCTGCATGACGCAGCTCGCCGAAGCCTTCGCCGCGCTCGACGAGACACCCCAGTGCCGCGCCATCGTGCTGGCGGCGGAGGGCAAGGCGTTTTGCGCCGGCGCCAACTTCGGCGCGCAGGAGAGCAGCGTGGCGCGCGACCCCAGCCCGTTCTACCGGCAGGCCATGCGCCTGTTCCGCACGGCCAAGCCGATTGTGGCCGCCGTGCATGGTGCGGCCGTCGGCGCGGGCGTGGGGCTGGCGCTCGTTGCGGATTTCCGCGTGACCAGCCGCGACGCGCGCTTCAGCGTGAACTTCAACCGGCTCGGCTTTCATCCGGGCTTCGGCCTCAGCGTGACGCTGCCGCGCCTGATCGGCGAGCAGCAGGCGGCGCTGCTGTTCTACACGGGCCGGCGCATCGATGGCGCGCGCGCCGTGGAGATCGGCCTGGCCGACGTGCTCGCCGAACCAGGCGACGAACTGGCGCAGGCCCACGCGCTGGCGCAGGAAATCGCCATTTCCGCACCGCTGGCCGTGCGCAGCACCCGCGCCACGCTGCGGCAGGGGCTGGCGGACCGCATTGCCGAGGTCAACCGGCAGGAACTGGCGGCGCAACTGAAGGAGTTCGCCAGCGAGGACTTCCGCGAGGGCGTGGCGGCGATGGCCGAGCGGCGCCTGCCGCAATTCCAGGGGCGCTGAACATGGAGCGGACTGCCAAGAGCGATCGATCGATGCCCAACGCGCCGGCTGCCGCCGGCCCGCTGCATGGGGTACGTGTGCTGGACCTGTCCTCGGTCGTGCTGGGGCCGATGGCGACGCAGCTGCTGGCCGACATGGGCGCCGACGTGATCAAGGTAGAGGCGCCCGAAGGCGACCTCATGCGCGCCAACGGCGTGGTGCATCACGCGGGCATGAGTTCGATCTTCCTCGCGCTGAATCGCAACAAGCGCTCCATCGTGCTCGACCTGAAAAGCCCGGCGGGGCGCGCGGCGCTGGCGCGGCTGATCCCCACGGCGGACGTGCTGATCCACAACATGCGGGTTGGCGCCATCGAGCGACTGGGCCTGGGCTATGCGGCCGTGGCGGCGCTGAAGCCGGACATTGTCTACTGCGCCGCCACCGGCTTTGGCCAGGACGGGCCGCACCGCGACAAGCCGGCGTTCGACGATATCATCCAGGCCGCGTGCGGCTTCGTGGGGGCGGCGTCGGGGGATGGCGCCGCGCCGGACTACATGCCGAGCCTGATCGCGGACAAGACCACGGGCCTCGCCGTGGCGAACGCGGTCTTGGCGGCGCTGTTCCATCGCGAGCGGCATGGCACGGGGCAGTACGTGGAGGTGCCGATGCTGGAGACCATGACCGCCTTCGTGCTGACCGAGCATATGGGCGGCATGACGTTCCCGGCCAATCCGGGCAAGGCTGGCTACGCGCGGCTGCTCGGCGGCGGGCGCAAGCCGGTGCGCACGGCGGACGGCTGGATGAGCCTGCTGCCCTACACCGAGAAGCACTGGCACGCCTTCTTTGCCGAGGTGGGCCGGAACGACCTCGCCAGCCGCTACGACATCGCCAGCCGGCGCGCCCGCAATGCGCATATCCAGGCCCTGTACGGTCATCTGCGCGAACTGGCGCCAGAACGGACCACGGCCCAATGGATGGCGATGTGCGAACGGGTGGATATCCCCGCCACGCCGATCTACGGGCTGGATGAACTGCCCGCGCATCCGCATCTGCGCGAGGTGGGGTTGTTCCAGGAGTCCATGCATCCCGTGGTTGGGCCGATTCGTCAGATCCGCCCCACGGCCAGGTTCTCCGAAACCCCGACCGCTATCCGTCGCCCGGCGCCGGCGCTGGGCGAGCATACGGCCGAGGTGCTGGGGGAGACGGGGATGGACGTCGCCGAGATTACGGCGATGATTGCCGGGAACGCCCGCTAGGCGTCGAGCGTGGGCACCGTGAACTGGAACACGGCGCCGCGCGCTTCGTTCTCGCAGAGCTCCAGGGTGCCGCCATGGGCCTGGATGATGGACCGGCAAATCGTCAGGCCCATGCCCATGCCGCTGGACTTCGTGGTGCAGAAGGGTTCGAACAGGCGCGCCGCGTGCTCGGGCGGCACGCCCGGTCCGGAGTCACGCACCGTGACCACCACGGCGTTATCCGCATCGGCGGCGGTACGGACGGTCAGTTCCCGGGGGCCGTCCTCCACGGTGCTCATCGCTTCCACGGCATTCATGATCAGGTTCAGCAAAGCCTGTTGCAGCTGGACGCGGTCGCCCTTGACCGGTGGCAGATCTTCCGCGAGCTGCATCTGCACTGCCACCCCATGCTGGACGACTTCGCCGCGCGTCAGCGAAATGACCTCGCGAATCGCCTCGTTGATCTGCACCCCCTCCTTTTGCAGCGGGGCGTTCTTGAACAGATCGCGGATGTGGCTCATCATGTCGCTGGCCTGCCGGGCGTCCTTGTTGATCCGCTCGAAGGCGAGGCGCGCTTCCTCCAGATTCGGCGGTTGCGCGCCGAGCCAGCGCAGGCCCGCGCTGGCGTTCATCGCACAGGCGCCGATCGGCTGCTTCAGCTCATGGCTGATGGAGGCCGTGAGCTGCCCCATGGTCGTGACGCGGTTGACGTGCGCCAGCGCGTTCTGGGTTTCCCGGTAGCGGCGCTCGCTCTCGCGCGCTTCGGCTTCGGCGAGCTTACGTTCGGTCAAATCCAGCACGAACGCGACGCCCTGGTTGCTGCCGTCCTCGAACCGGGTCACGCCCATCATCACCGGCACCCGGGTGCCATCCTTGCGGAAGTATTCCTTCTCGAACGGTTGCAGGCGGCCGCTTTGCTTGAGTACCGGCAACCGGTCTCGCAAATCCACCTCGAGCCATTCCGGCGGGGTCATCGCGGTCCAGCGCATGCTGCGTGACCGCAAGTCTTCGCGGTCGTAGCCGACAATGTGCAGGAAGGCGTCATTGGCCTCGACGATGAGCTGGGTGTCCACCTCCCAGAGGAAGATGCCGATGATGTCCGCGTCCACCATGCGCTGGATCTTGGCGCGGCTTTCCGCGAGCTGGCCGCTCAAGGCCATCAGCATGTTCAGGTCGGCCTGCAGGATGTCCCGGCACATTGCCAGTAGCCGGAGAAACTGGTCGCTGTAGGCGTTCTTCTTCCTGTCGAGCACGCAGATCGTGCCGAACACTTCGCCATCGGGCCAGCTGATCGGGAGCCCCATGTAGGAGATCATGCCCAGCTTGATATCCGGGTTGGTATTCCAGTCCTGGTCCGCGATGGCGTCCGGCACCAGCAGCGGCCGGCGGGTCTCCATCACGGTCTCGCAATACAGCCCCGTATCCAGCGGGGCGGTCTCGGCCGCCTCATAAGGATTGCCTGCCGAGTGGCTCGATACCAGCACTTCGATATTGTGCGCCTTTGCCCGCATGATCAGCGCGGACGGCACGCCCATGATCTCGGCGAGCAGGTTGACGATGTCTTGCCATTTGTCGACGGTTTGCGGGGGAACTTCGAGGGCGTGGGGCATGGGTGAGGACAGGGAAGGGCGAATCTCGTGTTCTGCAGCTGGAGCTCGGTTCAGATGGTAGCGCTAAACCCGAATGACTGAGATGACGGACGCGTTACTGGCAGATCTGTGGCGTTTCAGGCATTTTCTGTCGCCTTCGCCACGTGCGCGCGCAAACGTCCCATGCAGGGCTTGTGTTTTACTGACCAGTCAATTATTGTTCAGGCAAACAATGCGCGGTCCGGCCGGATTTTACAGGAGCCCACACTGCGCCACTTTTTTGCGCAATTAACTGACAGGTCAGATAATGTTGGAACAACCGTTGGAACAACCAAGAGAAATGCCGCCCGGGGCGCGCCGTCTGGCCGCACCAGCGCTGTCCGCGCTGCCAGCGCTGTCGGTCCCGGTGACCATGGTGGCCATGGTGATAGCAGCGGTGCTGGCGGGCTGTGCGAACTACGCCGGCATTCGGAGCGACAGCCAGATGGCGCAGCCCGGCCAATACGCCACGGCGCAGAGCCTTCCGGCGGAGCCGGGCCGGTGGCCGGCGGCGGATTGGGCCGACCAGTTCGGCGATGCGCAACTCAAGACGCTGATCGCGGAAGCGCTGCAGGACAGCCCGACGCTCGACAAGGCCCGCGCCCGCGTGGCGGCGGCGGTGGCGTTCAGCGAGACCGCCAACGCCAACACGCTGCCGCAGGTGGGCGCCGGCTATAGCTGGACGCGCCAGCGCCTGACCGAAAGCACCTTCATTCCGCCCGCGTTTGCCGGGACCTGGCAATCGGAAAACAAGGCCTTCCTCGGCGCCAGCTATGAGCTGGACCTGTGGGGCAAGAACCGTGAGGCGCTGCGCTCGGCCGTGTCGACGGTGCACGCCGGCGAGGCCGAAGCCGAGCAGGTGCGACTGACGCTGTCGAGCACCATCGCCCGCAGCTACAACGAGCTGGGGCGGCTCTACGCCTTGCTCGACATTGCGCGCGACGAAGCTGCCCAGCGCACCGAAGTGCTGCGCGTGGCGCGGGGGCGGGTGAAGATGGGGCTCGACACCGAAGTCGAATTGCGCACTGCCGAGGCCAATCTGGCGGCAGCGCAGGTGACGGTCTCCGCGCTGGAAGGCAATATCCAGCGCACGCGCTATCAGCTGGGCGCGCTGCTGGGGCGGGGGCCGGATCGCGGCCTGGCGATTGCGCGTCCCACGCTCGGCGTGGGCGACGAGATCCACCTGCCGGCCAACCTGCCCGCCGACCTCGTCTCCCGCCGCCCGGACATCGTGGCCGCGCGCTGGCGCGTGGAGGCCACCACGCACGACATCAAGGTGGCCAAGGCCGAGTTCTATCCGGATATCAACCTGAGCGTGGCCATCGGCCTCGATGCCTTTGGCTGGGGCCGCTTCCTGCACGCGGCGAGCCGCACGGCATCGGCCGGGCCGGCCATCCACCTGCCGATCTTCGATGGCGGCGCGCTGCGCGCCCAGCTCAAGGGCCGCTATGCCGAGTTCGACTTCGCGGTGGCTAACTACAACGACACGCTGATCCAGGCGCTAACCGACGTGGCCACGCAACTGGCGGACATCCGCGCGGTGGACGCGCAGCTGGTCAACGCCACACGGTCCGACGAGGCCGCGCAGCGCGCGCTCCGGCTGGCGATGGCCCAGTACCAGGGTGGCCTGACCACGCAGCTCACCGTGCTCAACGCCCAGACCACGGCGCTGGCCAGCAGCCAGGTGGTGACCAACCTGCGCATGCAACGCCGCGACCGCCAGATTGCGCTGGCTACCGCGCTTGGCGGCGGGTACACCGAGACCGCCGCGCCCGTCGGGACCGTCGCCCAAGCCCAGGCCCAACCGACAGCGGCAGCCCGCTGATCCGCCCTCCTTTTCCTCGATAACGGACCCCTCTCATGACCTCGACTCCCACCTCCGCCGGCAAGCCGTCCGGCGCCGCGCCGAAGACCCGTAAGCGCCTGCTGGCCCTGCTGGGTTTGGCCACGCTCCTGGCCGCCGCCGGCTATGGCGCCTACTACTACGGCGTGGCCCGCTTCCACGAACACACCGACGATGCCTACGTCAACGGCAACCTCGTGCAGCTGACGCCGCAGGTGAGCGGCACCGTGGTCTCGGTCAATGCCGACGACACGCAGATCGTGCGCGCCGGCGAGCCGGTGGTGACGCTGGACCCGGCCGATACCCGCATCGCGCTGGCCAACGCCGAGGCCGCGCTGGGCCAGACCGTCCGCCAGGTGAGCGCGCTCTATATCAATAACGATGTGCTGGCCGCCACCGTGCGGCAGCGGGAAGCCGACGTGGCGCGCGTGCGTGACGATCTGCGCCGCCGCACCGCGGTTTCCGAATCCGGCGCCGTGGCGGTGGAGGACATCGCCCATGCCCGCGATGCGGTCAAGTCCGCCGACGCCGCGCTGGAGACGGCCCGCCAGCAGCTCGCCTCGAACCATGCCCTGACCGACGGGGCCGCCGTGGCCGACCACCCCAGCGTGCAGGCCGCCGCCGCGCGGGTGCGCGACGCCTACCTCGCCAATGCCCGCAATACGCTGCCGGCGCCGGTCACCGGCTATGTGGCGCGCCGGTCCGTGCAGGTGGGGCAGCGGGTGGCGCCCGGCAATCCGCTGATGGCCATCGTGCCGCTGGACGGCGTCTGGGTGGACGCCAACTTCAAGGAAGTCCAGCTCAAGCACATCCGCATCGGCCAGCCGGTGGCACTGCATGCCGACCTCTACGGCAGCACCGTCACCTACCACGGCAAGGTGGTGGGCTTCTCCGCCGGTACCGGCAGCGCGTTCTCGGCCCTCCCGGCGCAGAACGCCACCGGGAACTGGATCAAGGTGGTGCAGCGCCTGCCGGTACGCATCGCCCTCGACCCGGCCGAACTGCGCGCGCATCCGCTGCAGATCGGGCTCTCCATGCAGGTGGATGTGGAAACCAAGGCACGTGGCGACGCCCTCGACCCCACGCGCAGCGCCGCCGCGCCCGCCCGCACCACGTACAGCACCGACGTGTTCCGGCAATACGGCGCCGAGGCGGACGTGGAGATCGCCCGCATCATCGCGCGGAACCAGGGGCAGGGCGGCGAGCAGAGCGCCGCGCGCAAGCGTGAGCGAGGCGGCGAGCAAACGCGCGCGCGCACCGCGTCTTAACCCTGGCACCACTCCGCCATCACCCCGCCATCACCCCGCCATCACCCCGCCATCACCGCTACCGGAGCCGCATCATGTCTACCGCGACCGCCTTCCAGCCGCCCCCGCCGCTCACCGGCGGCAGGCTGGCGCTGGGCAGCTTTGCCGTGGCGCTTGCCACCTTTATGAACGTGCTGGATTCGTCGATCGCCAACGTGGCGATTCCCACCATCTCCGGCAACCTCGGCGTGTCCGTCCACGAAGGCACGTGGGTCATCACGCTGTTCGCGGCCGCCAATGCCGTGGCCATTCCGCTGACCGGCTGGCTCACGCAGCGCGTGGGGCAGATCCGCCTCTTCGTCGGCTCGCTGCTGTTGTTCGTGCTGGCGTCATGGCTGTGCGGCATCGCCCCGAACCTGACCGCGCTGCTGGCGGCGCGCATCCTGCAGGGCGCGGTGGCCGGCCCGCTGATTCCGCTGTCGCAGGCCATCCTGCTCGGCTCGTTTCCGAAAGAGAAGAGTTCCCAGGCGCTGGCGCTGTGGGCCATGACGGCCACCGTGGGGCCTATCGCCGGCCCGGCGCTGGGCGGATGGATGACTGACAGCTACTCGTGGGCGTGGATCTTCTATATCAACGTGCCGGTGGGGCTGTTCGCCGCCGCGGTGACCTGGGCGGTCTATCGCGACCGCGAATCGCCGGTGCGCAAGCTGCCGATCGACACCGTCGGGCTGGCATCGCTGATTACCTGGGTGGCGGCGCTGCAGATCATGCTCGACAAGGGCAAGGATCTCGATTGGTTTGCCTCGCCGGTGATCATCGCGCTTGGGGTGGTGGCGCTGCTCAGCTTCCTGTTCTTCGTGATCTGGGAGCTGACCGAGCCGGACCCGATCATCGACCTGCGCCTGTTCAAGGGCCGCAATTTCCTGGTGGGCACGGCGGCGATTTCGGTAGGCTTTGCCTTGTTCTTCGCCAATCTCGTGGTGCTGCCCCAGTGGATGCAGCAATACCTGGCGTATCCGGCGGTCAACGCGGGCCTCGTCACGGCGCCGCTGGGCATCTTTGCCGTGCTGCTGGCGCCGGTTGTCGGCAAGCTGCTGCCGAAGGCGGAGCTGCGCGTGCTGGCCACGCTGGCCTTCCTGGGCTTTGCCGCTGTGTTCTTCATGCGCTCGCAGTACACGACCGGCGTGGATACCTTCACGCTGGTGCTGCCCACGCTGCTGCAGGGGATCCCGATGGCGCTGTTCTTCGTGCCGCTGACGGCCATCATCCTCTCCGGCCTGCCGCCGGAGAAAATCCCGGCGGCGGCTGGCCTGTCGAACTTCGTGCGGGTTTTCTTTGGCGCGGCCGGCACGTCGCTGGCCACCACGGTGTGGAACGATCGCGCGGTGCTCCACCACGCCCGGCTCGCGGAGCAGGCCAGCCCGGGCAATCCGCGCTACACCGCCACGCTGGAGTCGATCCAGTCGGCCATGCATCTGTCGCCAGACCAGGCCGTGGCGTTCTTCGAACGGGGCTTGAACGCGCAGGCGATCATGCTCGGGCTCAACGACATCTTCTGTGTCTCGGCGGTGATCTTCGTCGCCATCGTGCCGCTGATCTGGCTGACCCGGCCCACCAAGGGCGGGATGTCGGGCGCCGCTGCGGCAGCCCACTGAGTGTGGCCGCCGGCGCCAGCGGCTCAGGCGTCTTCGGTGAACTTGCGCAGCAGGCGCAGGAACTCGCTGAACTCGTCCCGGGTGAAATGGCGCAGGCGGTGGTTCAGCACGTCCGGGGCGATGTCGGGAATGCGGCTGGCAACGTCCCGGCCCTTGTCGGTCAGGATCAGGTTGACCACGCGGCGGTCTGCCTCGCTCCGTTGCCGCTGCACCATGCCCTTGCTCTCCAGCTTGTCGAGCATGCGCGTCATCAGGCCGGTGTCGATCTCCAGCAGCTTGCTGATCTCCAGCGGCGTGCTCGCCGCGCCTTGCGTGAGCGACAGCAGGATGCCCATCTGCTGGCCGGTGATGTCCAGCGGCCGCAGCGCCGCGTCGACTTCCATCAGCAGCCCGTTGCGGGCCTTGTTCAGGTGGAAGCCAACGCTCTGCGTCAGCTGGAAGTTCTCGCGGTTGTAGTGTTTCACGGCGCCTCGGGAAAGCCAGGAGCCGTCAATGTATCTGATGCGTCAGTCAATGGGAAGGGCGGGCCAGAGTCAGCGCGCGGGGCGCTCAGCGAATCACCTTCTGGGTCAGGCTCACGACGATAGCCAGCACGGCCACGACGGCGAGCGCGCGGAAGTGGTCGAGATTGGCCAGCAGGGCGGATTGCTGCGCCAGCACCTGGGCGATCTGCGCCGTGGCGAGTTCGGCGGCGCGCGCCGGATCGGACGACGCGGCAATCGCCGCCGTGAAGCGTGCGTGGGCGTCCTGGAACTGCGGGCTGCCCGGGTAGATGGTGTCATGCAGCGTGCTGTAGTGCCACGTGGTCAGCCATTGCTGGCCGACCGTGGCGATGGTCACCCCCAGCGCCTGGCCGATCTGCCCCAGCATGTTCTTGGTCTGCTGCGCGTTGGAGAACACGGACTCGTCGTGCGCCACGCCGCTGAAGGTCTGCATGGCCGTGACCGGCATCAGAATCATGATGAAGACCCCGTACAGCGCGAGTGCGGGCAGCACGTCGCCCCACAGGTCGGGCGCGGGCGGCATCCGGCTCATCATCCAGGCCGAGACGGCCAGCGCCAGGAAGCCGGTGACGAAGTACTTGCGCGGACTGGGCCAGCGCGGCAGCAGGCGCGAGACGGTCAGCCAGGTCAGGACGCCTGCCGACAGCCCCATCGCATAGAACTGTCCGGTGGTGGACCAGGCATGCCCCAGCGAACGCTGCAGGGCGATGGGCAGCAGGTAGCCATTCGCGCCCAGCGTGATGTAGCAGAACGTGAACAGCGCCAGTCCGCTCAGGTAGCGCGGTTCAACCAGATTGCGCAGCTTCAGCAGCGGGCGATCACTGCGGGACTCCGTCCAGATGAAGCCGAGCAGGGCGGCGCTGCCCGCGACGGCGCCAATCACCAGCCAGAGCCGGTCGGCGTAGAAATCGTAGTAGGAACGCTGCAGCACATACAGGATCAGGAAGCTGCCCACGGCCAGCGCCGCGAGGCGCACCGGATGGGCATCCGAGCGTTGCGCGGGCGGCGCCGTGGCCTCGGGCAGGACGCTGGTTGCCGGCAGCAGTGCCAGCGCGCACCCGGCCACCACCCAGAAGATCAGCGGCCAGCGGTCTGCACTGACGATGGCGGAGGCCAGCCAGGGTGCCAGCGCCATGCCGCAGCACACGCCGGACGCCAACGCCTTGATGCCGAAGAACCGGGCCGGGCCGGGCGGGATCAGGTTCACCGTCAGGCGCGATGAGGTCACCATGCCGGCACAGCCGAGTGCCATGACCATGCGGGCGACCAGGAAGGATTCGTAGCTGTCGACATGGGCGCACAGGAGCGCCCCCAGCGCCGCCGCCCCGAGCGACCCCTGGAGATAGCGCCGCCAACCCACGCGCTCCACGATCCAGCGTTGCAGCGCGATCACCACCACGGCCACGCTGGCGTAGGCCGCCGCAACGGTGCTGTACTGGTCCGGGCTCGCGCCAATCTCGCCCATGATCGGCGCGGCGGAGAAGGCCACCATGCCGTTCTGGAGGAAGTCGATGGTGGTCAGCGCGCCTATCGTCAACAGCAGGCGGCGGGGCGGCGCGGCAGTCGTGGCGGAAGTCGTGGCGGGGAGCGTGGCGGCGGTCATGGCGTGCCTAGGAGTTCTCTTCGACGATGCGGCGCACGGCCTCGTCGGCGTGCGCCAGCTCGTCCGCGAACACCGTGGTGCGGTAGTTCTGGCCCGGTGCGTCGATCGCCACCAGCCGCTTGCCGTCCCGCGCGCGCGTATCGACGGCCACCTTCATCGACAGGCCGATCTGCAGCGGGTGGGCCGTCACTTCCGCCGGGTCCAGCGCGATGCGCACCGGCACGCGCTGTACCACCTTGATCCAGTTGCCGGTGGCGTTCTGCGCCGGCAGCAGCGCAAACGCACTGCCGGTGCCGGCGTCCTGCCCGATGACCCGGCCGTGGTACACGACCTGCCGGCCGTACAGGTCGGTAGTGAGCGTCACCGGCTGGCCGAGGCGGATATCGCGCAACTGCGACTCCTTCAGGTTGGCCGTGACCCACAGGTGATCCAGCGGCACCACGGACATCATCGGCACGCCCGGGCTGACGCGCTGCCCCACCTGCACGGAGCGCTTGGTCACCACGCCCCCCACCGGCGCCGCGATGCGCGTGCGCGAGAGGGCGATGCTGGCATTGCGCACCTGCGCGGCCGCGGCCAGCACATCCGGGTGAGAGGCCACGGAAGTCCGCTCGACCAGCGCCTGGTTGCGTTTGAGCTGCTCGCTGGCCATCGTCAGCGCGGCCTGCGCGGCGCGTACGGCATGCCGCGCGTGGATCAGTTCTTCACCCGAGATCGCCCCGCTTGCGACCAGCGCCGTGCGCCGCGTCATGTTTTCCTGCTCCCGCGCCAGATCTACCGTGCGTATCTCCACATTGGCGCGATCCTGGCCGACCGCGGCAAACTGCCCGCGCACCTGCCGCACCGTGCGGGCCAGCTGGGCCTGCGCCGCCGCCAGCGCCAGCTGGGCATCCACGCCATTGAGTTCGACCAGCGTCACGCCCGTGGTGACCAGATCCGTGTTGTCGGCGAGGATCGCGGTGACCACCCCGCCCACCTGTGGGGTCACCTGCACCACGTTGCCTTCGACATAGGCGTCTTCGGTCGAGACCTGGTCCCGGCCATATTGCAGCCAGTAGCCGGCCGCGGCGGCGAGCAGGAGGGCGAGCAACGCGCTGCCGGCGATGCGCCAGCGCCGGGCCGGGCGGACCTCGGCCGGCTTTGCAGGGTCTTGCGCGGGAGTGGGTTGGCTGGCGGGATTCAAGATGCGCTCCGGGTGGCCGCACCGGCGTGCTGGGCCGGAGGGGGCGGGGAGGCCGGGGCTGTCGCGGTGTCATACCCGCCGCCAAGCGCGCGGATCAGTTCGAGGTGCAACGTACGCTCCTGGGTTTCAATGTCGATCAGCAACTGCTTCTGCTGCAGGACCTGGCCCTCGGCGGACAGCACCTGCAGATAGTTGCCAACGCCGCTGCGATAACGCGACACGGCCATGTCATAGGCCTCCTGCGTCAGTTGCAGCGCCTGCTGCTGCTCGCTGCCGCGCTCGGCCAGCCAGCGTAGGGACACCAGCTGGTTGACCACATCGTGCAGCGCAGTGACCAGCGTGGCGTTGTATTGCTCCGCGGCAGCGTCGTATTCGGCCTGCCGGACGCCGAGGTTGGCGCGCAGCCGGCCCCCGTCGAAGATCGGCAGCGAGAGCGCCGGGCCAATGCCAAGGGTGCGGCTGCCCGCGGTCAGGAAGTCGGACAGGCTCAGGCTCTGCAGGCCGGCAAAGGCGTTCAGGCTGATGTTCGGATAGAACTCGGCCTTGGCGGCGCGGATGTCGTGGCTCGCCGCTTCCACGCGCCAGCGCTGCGCCACCACGTCCGGCCGGCGGCCGATCAGTTCGGCCGGCAGGGTGGCCGGCACCGCCGCCGCGTAGCGGTCGCGCAGTTGTGGGGGGCGGACCTCGGCGCCGGCATCCGGACCCTTGCCCGCCAGCGCCGCGAGCTGGTTCTGGGTCAGCGCGATGATCTCGTTGATGGCGGCAAGGCGCTCGCGCGTGGCGGGCAGGGCCGCCTCGGCCTGCTTCATGTCGAAGGCCGAGTCGAGCTGCGCATCCACGCGCCGGCGCGTCAGGTCCAGCGTGTTCTGGCGCTGGCGGTAGGTCTGCTCGGTCAGCGCGCGCTGGGCGTAGGCGGCGTCGAGCCGCAGGTAGGTGCGCACGACGGACGTGGTCAGTATCAGTTCCGCCGCGTGGTAATCGACCTCGGCGGCGCGCACGCGGTCCAGCGCGGCGTCGAACGCGGCCTGGTTCTTGCCCCAGAAGTCGAGTTCGTAGCCGAGGCCAAGCTGCACGTCACTGGACCACTTCCAGCTGCCTGCGAGCGGGCGTGGCACGAGACCGTTCTCGCTGAAGCGCTGGCGCGTGGTCCGGGCGCTCAGGTTGACCTGCGGATACAAGGCGGATTCGGCACCGCCGGCGAGCGCATCGGCCTGGCGCACCCGCGCGGCGGCGATACGCAGCGTGGGCTGCCCGGCCAGCGCCGCTTCGACCAGCGCAGTGAGCTGCGGATCGCCAAAGCCTTCCCACCAGGCACGGTCCGGCCAGGCGGCCGGCGACAGGGCCGCGCCCGCAAGCGATGCGGTGGCGGCCAGGCGGTTGGGATCATCGACCGTGGCCTGCGTCTTGAGCCCCGTCATGCTGGCGCAGCCCGGCAGGAGCGCCGCCGCGCCCAGTACGCCAAGGCATACCCAGGCCGGCACGGTACGCGTCTTTGGCTTCGCCATCACCTTTCTCCGCAACCTTCGCCCGGACGACATGGCCGGGGCTGAACATCGGCTCCGACGACAGGCCGGTTGCCTCCTGGCAATGTAGGGGGCCGTGGCACGTGGCGGTAGTGCCCTGGCGGCGCGCACGGTGTTGCCGGAGAGGCACCAATCAGGCCGGTGGTTTGGATGTTCAATACGTACCAGCAACAAGCACACGGTTGTCCACCCCCGATTCTCAATCCAGCAGCCAAACAAGGATCTTCGCCATGTCTTCCGATCAGCCTCTCCCGCAGCGCGTGTCACGTCGTAACCTGCTGCTCGGCAGCGCCGCCGCGGCCTCCGCGATGGTGGCCACCAGCCTTCCGGGCGGCGCCGAAGCCGCACAGGCCGCCAAGGGGGCCAGCGCCTCGTCACATGGCAAGCCGCACACGGGCAGCTACATCACCGCCCGCGACGGCACGCAGCTCTACTACAAGGACTGGGGATCGGGTCGGCCCGTGGTGTTCAGTCATGGCTGGCCGTTGAGCTCCGATAGCTGGGAGTCGCAGATGCTGCTCGTGGCCAGCTCGGGCTTTCGCGCCGTGGCGCATGACCGCCGTGGTCATGGCCGCTCCAGCCAGCCGTGGCAGGGCAATGACATGGACCACTATGCCGATGACCTCGCCACGGTGATCGAAACCCTCGACCTGCGGGACGCCATCCTGGTGGGCTTCTCCACCGGCGGCGGCGAAGTGGCGCGCTATCTCGGCCGCCACGGCACGCGGCGCGTGTCCAAGGTCGTACTGGTCTCGGCCGTGCCGCCGTTGATGGTCAAGACGCCGGCCAATCCGACCGGCCTGCCGCTGGAGGTCTTCGACGGCCTGCGCGCGGCCCAGCTTGCCAACCGCTCGCAGTTCTACCGCGACGTGCCGTCCGGCCCGTTCTACGGCTTCAACCGACCGGGCGCCAAGCCGTCACAGGGGCTGATCGACGCCTGGTGGGCGCAAGGGATGCAGGGCGGACACAAGAACACCCTGGACTCGATCAAGGCCTTCTCGGAAACCGATTTCACCGAAGACCTCAAGAAGATCGACGTGCCCACGCTGATCATCCACGGTGACGACGACCAGATCGTGCCGATCGACACCGCCGGCCGCGCCTCGGCGAAGCTGGTCAAGAACTCCCGGCTGATCGTCTATCCGGGCGCGCCGCACGGGCTGACCGACACCCACAAGGAAAAATTCAACGCCGACCTGCTGGCATTCATCGGCAGCTGACCCGCGCAATTGCAACCTGAAAGGCCCCCACCATGTGCAACCACAACCCTGCCTACACGGACCCGGCCGAGCCGGCCCTGCCCAGCGCCGACCTGACGCTGGACCTCGCGCGTACCGCGCTGGTCGTGATCGACCCGCAGGTCGATTTCATGAGCCCCGAAGGCCGGAGTTGGGGCGTGGTGGGGGAGAGCGTGACCGAACAAAACCTGGTGCCCAACCTCGTGCGCCTGTTTGCGGCGGCGAAGCAGGCCGGCATCTGCGTCGCCATCTCCCCGCACTATTACTTTCCGCACGACCACAAGTGGAAGGTGCTGGGCCCGGCGGAGATGTTCCAGCATGCCGTGGGCATGTTCGACCGCCCCGGCGCGCTGACGCTGGAAGGCTTCCGCGACTCGGGCGCCGATTTCATGCCCGAGCTGAAGCCTTACATCGAGGACGGCGAGACCATCATCTGCTCGACCCACAAGCTTTATGGGCCGCAGGCCAACGATCTGGTGCTGCAGTTGCGCAAGCAGCGGGTGGATCAGGTCATCCTCGCCGGCATGGCGGCCAACCTGTGCGTCGAATCCCACCTGCGCGACCTGCTCGAGCACGGTTTCGAGGTGGCGGTGGTGCGCGATGCCGTGGCCGGCCCCAAGCTGCCCGAGGGCGACGGCTACCATGCGGCGCTGGTCAACTTCCGCTACATCGCCAACGCGCTCTGGGACACCGACGAGACGGTCAGGCGCCTGGCGCCGTAAGCCGCCGTAAGCCGCCGTAAGCCGCCGTAAGCCACCTGAGGCCGCCTGAGGCCGCCGGGTAGCCAGTTCGGTGGTGCGCCCGGCGGTGCACCCCACAACGCCATCCCCCGCACAGGATTTGTGCGGGGGATGCGCAGGCGTGCCGGTCTTCTACAGCGGCTTCATCACCATCAGCGCGAACACGACCACCATTGCGGTGAAGGCCGGATAGCCGAGCAATTCCCAGCGGCGCGCATAGTGCCAATAGAGATCGGGGAGGGCCGTGCCGTTGTCATGGGCGGCGATGGCCATCCGGCACATGCGGATCTGGTACCAGACCACGGGCAGCCAGCAGGCGCCCGCGAACAGGTACAGCGCGCCGGAAGCCAGGATCCACGTGGACGTGAGCGGAAACCCGGCCACATGGAGCATGTAGGCGCCGGTCAGCGGCTGGATGATGACCGCCGGCGTGGTGAACCACCAGTCCGCACGGACGACGAGCCGGGATACCACCGCAATGGCCTCCACGGACCCCGAGCGGTTGGCAAAGAACAGGTAGAACGCGGTCCCGAATCCGGTGCCTACCAGCAACACCGACGAGATGACGTGAATCACCTTGATGGCGAGGTATCCCATGATTCCGGCTCCATGTAGAGGATCAGCAGAATGGCGAGGATCGGCAGGTTCTTGAGCACCGGCCCGAACGGATGGGCGAGGAACTGCGGCATGGCCACGGCAATGACCGCCGAGTAGCCGAGGATCAGCGCCGCCTGGGCGGCCCATAGCGCGCGGCGCGGATACAGCAGGCAGGCGATGCCCATAGCCAGGTCGAGCCCCGCGGCGCCATACAGGGCGATGGTCGCCGGCATGCCGTGAATGCCGGTGGCGCCCAGCAGCGCCAGGCCGTCTTCCATCGGATAGACGAACAGCGTGATGAGTGCCGTGGCAATCCAGACGATGGCCATTACGCCGCGCAACAACGGCGGCCGCCAGGTGGCAATGGCGCGATGGCGCAGGGGTTCCGCCTCGGCCGGGGCGATGAACTGGTCCACTGACCGGGGCGGGCGACCGAGCCAGGCCGTGATGGCCGCGGCGTCGTCGGTACATCCGGCCTGGAGCATGCGCCAGTTGTCTGGCGTGAGCGCGGCGCCGGGGACGAAGCGCCCGAGCGTCGCAGCTATTGCCATCAGCGGCGCAGGTGCTGTCAGCCAGTGCGCCGGAGGCAATCCCATGCTGCGCCGGTAGTGACCGAGCATGCCCCGATAGGACACCTCGGTGCCGCCTACGCACGGCAGGGTTTGGCCCGGCGGAGTGGCTGGGTCGATAGCGACCTCCACGGCGGCGACCAAGTCATCGATATGGATCGGCCGGAAGCGCGCGTCGGGCAGCGCCGGAACCGGAACCACCGGCAGCGACGCCAGCGTGCGGAACATGGCGGCCGACGTGCCCTCGTCGCCGTAGACCAGCGAGGGATAGAGGATCTGCCATTCGACGGATGCAACGGGCAGGGCGCGCAGCACTTGGTCGGCGGCATGCTTGGAGCGGAAGTAGGGTGTGTCGCCCTCACGGGCACCGAGCGCCGAGATCTGGACCACGCGACGGACGCCCGCCTGGGCGCAGGCCTGGAACAGGGCTGCCGGCGCCCGGTGGTGCAGGTCCTCGAACCGGGCGTGGGCGCTCTCGACAATGATGCCGACGGCGTTGATGACCACGTCGATACCCGCCAGCCGGGGCAGCCAGGTCTCGATGGTGGTGTCCTTGCTGAAATCGATGGCGATGTCGTGGTCCGATCTGGGGATGCGCACCCCGCGCACTACCTCATGGCCGGCATGCTCCAGCCGCTTGCAGATTGCCGCCCCGATGAAACCCGATGCGCCGCACACCAGCACCTTCTTGCGCGCGAGGACGTGGTTCGTGATCTCGTTCATACTGTTTTTTCAGTAAAGACAGAAATAATGCGTGAAAAAGAAACGGGCTGTCGCCCGTCGGTCGTTGGCTTCAGGATCGTCTTCGCACGGCGTTGCTGATCTTGGCGGTCAGGCCCAGCGTCTTCATCAGCGTCTCCGGTTTCAGTCGCAGCATTTCATCGGCCAGCGTGCTCATGGTCTCGATGAACTTCAGGGTTTCAGCAATACGCTCGCGGGTGCCGGCGTCCTCATCCTCGAGGGCGGGATTGTCCAGGCATTCGCGCAGGGCCTCGGCGGTGGGGTCGATCTCGCGCTGGCGCCGGCCCGCCACGATCAGTTTGAACAACTCCCAGACATCGCTCGACGTCTCGAAGAAGTCGCGGCGCTCGCCTTTCAGGTGCACCACTTTCACCAGATGCCAGGACTGGAGCTCCTTGAGGCTGTTGCTGACATTGGAGCGGGCCACGCCCAGGGTGTCGGTAATTTCCTCGGCGTCCATCGGGCGGGCGGCCAGGTACAGCAGGGCATGGATCTGCGCCACGGTGCGGTTGACGCCCCAGCGTGAGCCCATTTCGCCCCAGTGGAGCACAAAGCGTTCTGCGATCGGTTTCAGTTCCATGGATCGCATTCTATGGTTTCAGTAATTTCTGTCAAGAGAGAAATTACAACACCCTCCCAAACCACCACAGCGACAGCAATCCGGCGCAGCCGGCCAGCAAGGCGCCCAGCGCCGCGAAGAACGCGGTGACCTCCACCTGGTTGCGTTTGTCGAACGCCAGCTTGGCGCTGAGGGCGCGGTACACCTTCTTGAGCTGGCTCGCGTCTTCCAGGCGGAAGTATTCGGCGCCGGTGATGTCGGCCACCTGTTTCAGCACCTGCTCGTCGAGCTTGACCCGGGCTGACCAGCCATCCACCGAGAGCACCACGCCGTCGGTGGTGCCGACCCCCACCGTGTAGATGCGGACCCCGTTGGCGGCGGCGAGTTGGGCGGCCTGGGCTACGGCCGGGCCGGCGTTGCTTTCGCCGTCGGAGAACAGGACGATGGCGCCCGAGGCGTAGGAGCCGGGCCGCTTGTCGTCGTCGCCGCCCAGCGCATCGGCGGTCTTCTGCGGGGGGATGTCGTCGTCCATCAGGAGTGCCGCGTCGGTGGTGGCCTCCGGCAGCAGGGTCGTGAGCGCGATCAGCAGGCCGTTGCCCAGCGCCGTGCCGCCCTGCGGTTTCAGGCGGTCGATGGCGCTGGCCACGTCTTCCCGGTTGCGGCTGGGCGCCTGCGCCACGGCCGCCGTGGCGGCCATCGCCACCACGCCCACCTTGACGCCGGAAGGCTGGGCGTTCAGCAGCACCTTGGCGGCCTGCTGGGCGGCGCGGATGCGGGTGGGCTTCACATCCTGCGCGCGCATGCTGCCGGACAGGTCCATCACCAGCATGACGGTATCGATGCGGGACGGCAGCATCAGCACGGCCTGCGGGCGGGCGATGGCAAAGATCAGCGCGCTCAGGGCCAGCAGGGCCAGCACGGGCGACACGTGCCGGCGCCAGCCGACGCCGCCGGTGGGGGTCAGGCCGACGGTCCGCAGCGCGGGATAGTGCACCGCTACACGGCGCCGGCGCGCATCGAGCCAGACGTAGCCGGCCCCCAGCACCAGCACGAAGCCGAGCAGCCACAGCATTTCCGGCCACAGGAAACTGAAGAGGGGCAGGCCGCTCATCGCATCGATCATGCTGCCCCCGCACCGCTCGCCGCTCCTTGCTGCCGATGGCGGCGCTGCCGGGCGAAGTGCAGCAGCGCCAGATCCAGCCGGGCGTAGGTCGACAGGGTCAGGCACTCCACGCCGGCCCGCGCGAAGCCCTGCCGCAGCTCGACCTCGCGCGCCTCGGCGGCGGCTGCAAAGCGCTTGCGGAAGGCTGGGTCATGGGTGTCGACGAACATCTGCTCGCCGGTTTCCGCATCCTGCAGCACCACCAGCCCGAGGTCCGGCAAGGCAACCTCCAGTGGATCGACCAGCCGCACGGCGACGATTTCGTGGCGCCGGGCCAGCATGGCGAGCGATGCCTGCCAGCCCGGCGCGCTGATGAAGTCGGAGACCACGAACATCACGGAGCGGCGTTTCGCCACGGACCGCGCGCGCTCGAGCAGGTCACGCAGCCGGGTATCGCCCGGCGATGCGGCGGGCGTGGCCTGCATGCGGTCGAGCAGGTGCAGCAACTGGCGGCGCCCCGCGCGCGCCGGTATCACCGACGTGGCGATCTCGCCCGCGCCGCCGTAAAACACCGCGCCCACCCGGTTGCCATAGCGCGTCAGCAGCAGCGCCAGCACGGTGGTGAAGTCGTTCAGCAGGTCGCGCTTGCGCACGGTGCCGGAGCCGAAGTCGATCGAGCCGCTCAGGTCCAGCAGGAACCAGACCGCCACCTCGCGGTCTTCCTGGAACTCGCGCACATGCGGCGTTTGCAACCGCGCGGTCACGTTCCAGTCGATGTGGCGCACATCGTCGCCGGGACGGTATTCGCGCAGATCGGCAAGGTCCAGCCCGAAGCCGCGGAACAGCGTGCGGTAGTCGCCCTGGAGCAGGCCGTCGAGCCGGCGCACCACGGTCCACTCCAGGCGGCGCACCAGCACCTCGGTCTGGCTGGCGCGCGGGCCGCCCAGCGGCACCTCCGCCGGGGAAGGGAGCGGAGGGAGCGGGGCGGCGGCGGCGTCCGGGCCGGCCCGGCGCCTAGCGAGCAGCCGCCCGAACATGGGTTTCCAGCGGCCGTTCGGGCACCGGCAGGGCCTTGAGGATGCGCGCAATCAGCTGGTCCGCCGTCACGCCATCGGACATGGCCTCGTAGGAGAGCGCCAGCCGGTGGCGCAGGACATCGGGCACCAGGTCCACCACATCTTCCGGCACGGCATAGTGCCGGCCGCGCAGGAAGGCCAGCGCGCGGGCGCCTTCGATCAGGCCGATGGTGGCGCGGGGGCTGGCGCCGAAGGACACGTAGCGATCCATGTCGGCCAGACCGTAGTTGCCCGGCTTGCGGGTGGCTGCCACCACGCGCACCGCGTACTGGATCAGTTCGGGGTCGACATAGACCTTGCGGCAGGCTTCCTGTAATTCGACCAGATGCTCGGGCGTGGCGATTGCCCCGACATGGATGCGCGGGCCAGTCACGCGATTGACGATGACGACCTCCTCCTCTTCGCTCGGGTAGCCCACCAGCACCTTCATCATGAAGCGGTCCACCTGCGCCTCGGGCAGCGGGTAGGTGCCCTCGGTCTCGATCGGGTTCTGCGTGGCCATGACCAGGAAGGGCGCCGGCACGCGGTGCGTCTCCCCGGCGATGGTGACCTGCTTCTCCTGCATGACCTCCAGCAGCGCGCTCTGCACCTTGGCCGGGGCGCGATTGATTTCATCGGCCAGCAACAGGTTGGCGAACACCGGCCCGCGCACGGTGGAGAACTCGCCGGTGCCCTGGTTGTACATGCGCGTGCCGACCAGGTCCGCCGGCAGCAGGTCCGGCGTGAACTGAATGCGCTTGAAGGTACCGCTCATGGTGCGGGCGAGCGTGTTGACCGTCAGCGTCTTGGCCAGGCCCGGCACGCCTTCCACCAGCAGGTGCCCGCCGGCCAGCACGGCCACCAGCACCCGCTCCAGGAAGTGGTCCTGCCCCACCACCACGCGCTTCACCTCGTACAGCAGGCGTTCCATCAGGTCGGCGCTGTCCGCAGCGCTCCGGGCTTCGTCGTTCATAGGCCTCCGCGTCTAGAAGGGGGAAGATCCAATGGATGCGCCGGCACTTTCGATGGTGATGGCAAAGCCAATGCCGAGGAAAGTGCCGTCCTTGTTGGGGTTGAGGATGGCCGTGACGATGCCTACCACCTCGCCATTCATATTGACCAGCGGCCCGCCCGAGTTGCCGGGGTTGGCGGCGGCGTCGAACTGGATCAGCTTGTCCAGCCTCTGCTTGTTGTCCGGCGAGATGAACTGGCGGTCCAGCCCGGACACCACGCCGGCGGAGACGGACGGCCCGATGCCGAACGGAAAGCCCACCGCCACGACTTCGGCGCCGGGCGCCAGCTCCCGGCTGGAGCCGAGCGTGGCCGCTGGCAGGTCGTCGGGGATGGATTTGGCCTGAAGGATGGCGATGTCCTTTTCCGGGATCGCCTGGAGGATGGAAGCCTCGGCGATGTGCCCGTCATGGAAGCGGATCTCCACGCGGCTGGCGTCGGCAATGACGTGGTGATTGGTGATGACGATGCCACTTTCGGTCACGACCACGCCGGTGCCGATCTGGCGTTCCTCGGTCTTGTGGTCGGGCATGCCTTCCGTGGCGATTTCGTCACGCGGCGGGGCGGGGGCGGGAGTGGGCGAAGGCGCGGAGGACTTTGGCGAAGATTTCGGCGACGGCCTGGTGGGTGCCTTGGCGGATGGCGCCGGCTTGCTGTCAGGCGCCGCCGGCGCTGGCCGCAACTTGTCTTCCCCCGGCGCGTAGCTGCGGACTTCCACCACGGACTCACGCACTGCCTCTGCAGCGCGCGCCGTGCGCGACGGCAGGCTTTTGGTTTGCAGCGTATGGAGCACGGCCGAATCGATGTCAGCCTGTGTGGGGACGCGCGGCGAGGCCGGCTGTACCAGCCACGCGACGCCAACGCCAGCGATGAACACGAGCGCGACTGCCGCCGAGAGCCATCCGTAGATCGTCACCCGTTTCATTGCTGCTCCCGAGGTCCCGTCCCGCCGTGGAAAATACAGTACCATCGATCTCACTCACGCGCCAAGGAGCAGGGCATGCAGTTTCTCTGGCCGCAAATGCTCTGGCTGCTGCTGGCGCTTCCGCTGCTGGCCGCCGCCTATCTCTATCTGCTGGCACGGCGGAAGAAGACCGCGCTGCTTTATGCCAGCCTGGCGCTGCCCCGCGCCGCGCTGGGCCCGCGCCAACGGCTGCGGCGCCATATTCCACCCCTGCTGTACTTCGTGGCGCTGGCCCTGGCGCTGCTGGCATGCGCGCGCCCCAGCGCCACTATTACCCTGCCATCGGACACCGTCACGCTGGTCCTGGCCATGGATATCTCCCGCAGCATGGAGGCCACTGACGTGGCGCCCACGCGCATCAGCGCCGCGCAGCAGGCGGCGCGGGACCTCATCATCGGGCTGCCGGCCAACGTGCGCCTGGGCATCGTGTCTTTCGCCACCACCGCCACGGTGGTGCTGCCGCCCACCAACAACCGGCCGGATATGCTGGAAGCGCTCGAGCGCTTCCAGCTCCAGCGCGGCACGGCAACCGGCAGCGGGCTGATCCAGGCGCTGGCGGTGCTGTTTCCCGACGATGGCATCGACCTGGAAGACATCCTGTTCAATGGCGTGTCGGCCCGCCCCGGGCGCGGTCCCCGCTCACTGGATGAGGCCGCGTCGGCCGATGCCGCGCGCAAGCGCGACCAGGAACGGGAGGCGGTGCAGCCGGGCTCGTACCGGCACGGCGCGGTGATCCTGCTGAGTGATGGACGACGCACCACTGGCCCGGACCCGGCGGAAGCCGCGCGCATGGCGGCCCAGCGGGGCGTGCGTGTCTATACGGTGGGATTTGGGTCCGCGCAGGGCGGCGCGGCAGGGGAATCGAACCTGTCTTATTTCATGCAGCTCGATGAACCGGCACTGCGCGCGGTGGCGACGATGACGGGCGGGGAGTACTTCCAGGCGGGGTCGGCGGCCGACCTGAGCCAGGTCTATCGCCAGCTCAGTGCCCGCTTTGCGCTGGAGCACAAGGAAACCGAGGTGAGCGCGCTGCTGGCGGCGGCGTCGGTGCTGCTGCTGGTGGCGGCGTGCGCCTTGTCGATGCTGTGGTTCCGGCGGTGAGTACCGGCAGCGCCGGCATGCCGAGGCACCCGCAAGGTGCCCCGGCGCCCCGGCGCCTCGGTGCCTCGGTGCCTCGGTGCCTCGGGGCCGGATCAGGCGCCGTCCAGGAAGGAGCTGCGCTGGCCGAGCCGCGTGCCCAGTGCGTCGGGCGGCAGGGTGGTGTTCGCCGCCGCGCTCGGGTCCATCGCCGGACTGACGGCCGGGGCGACCGGTGCTGAAGTCGGTGCCGCCATGGGCGCGCCCGCCGAGGGCGGCACGCCGTATTGGACTGACTGGCCGGAGCCTTGCGCGTAGGTGTCGGGTGCAGCCGTCGGCGCGCCTGGTTGCACGCCCTGTTGCACGCCTTGTTGTGCACCCAGCGTGGACGGCGCGGCCGACTGCATCGGCGGCTGACCCTGTTGCACCGGCGGCGCCGGTGGCACTGGCTGGGCCGGCAGCGTCTGCTGCGCCAGCAGCGGGTAAGACGCGATCATTGCACCAGCCATCAACAGGGATTTCGCCAGATGTTGCTTCATTCGTGTACCTCCTAAAACGCCTACAGGCTTGGGAGTGACCACTGTAGCGTCGAGGCACCTGACATTCTGTTTGATTGTGCAACTGACATTTACGAGCCTTGCACGCCACGCCAAGGCCGGTTAGTTACGCGCGCGTACCCTGTTTAGCGGGGGCCTACACCCGGAACTCGGCCAGCAGCCGGGCCCGGTCCTGATCCAGCGCCGGCGGGTTCCGCACGCCTGACAGGGCGTCTGCCGTGCCGATCTTGACCGGGTTGCCGGCCACGCGCAGCGCCTTGCCGTTGCCAATGCCGATGTCCAGCAGCATGCCGCGCGCCGCCACGTGCGCGTTCTCGACCAGTTCTGGCACGCCGTTGAGTGGACCATGCGGCACCCCGGCGGCTTCCAGCGTGGCTTCCCACTCCGCCGTGGTGGCATCGGCCAAGCGGGCCTCGAGCGCCTCTTTCAGCGCGGCGTGGTGGTCGTTGCGGGCCGGCACCGTGGCGAAGCGCGCGTCGCGCGCCCATTCCTCGCGCCCCAGCGCGGTGCAGAGTGTCGTGAACAGCGCATCGTTGCCCACGGCGATGACGATGAAGCCGTCCCGGGTGGCGAACATGTCGAACGGGGTGATCGACGGATGCCGCGTGCCCAGCGGCTTCGGCACGCCGCCCGTGGCCGAGTAGCGCGCGATGGGGTTTTCCAGCAGCGCCACCTGGCAGTCGAGCATCGAGATGTCCACCCGTTCGCCCAGCCCCGTGGCCGCCCGCTTGAGCAGCGCGGACTGGATGCCGATGGTGGCGTACAGCCCCGCGCCGATATCGCCAATCGATACCCCCACGCGCGCCGGGTTGCCGCCGGCCTCGCCGGTCACGCTCATCAGGCCGCCCATGGCCTGCACCACCATGTCGTAGGCCGGGCGGTTCCGGTAGGGGCCGGTCTGCCCGAAGCCGGAAATCGACGCGAAGACCAGGCGCGGGTAGCGCGCGTGCAGCGCCGCCCAGGTGTAGCCGAGTTTCTCCATCACGCCCGCGCGGAAGTTCTCGATCAGTACGTCGGCGGTCTCCAGCATCTTTTCGAGCACCTTGCGGTCGTCCGCCTGCTTGAGGTCCAGCGCGATCGATTCCTTGTTCCGGTTGATGGAGGCGAAGTAGGCCGACTCGCCATCCACGAACGGGCCCACCTGGCGCGAGTCGTCGCCGCCGTCGGGGTGCTCGATCTTGATGACGCGTGCGCCGAGGTCGGCCAGCATCATCGTGCAATAGGGGCCGGACAGCACCCGCGTGAGATCCACCACGGTGAGGCCCGCCAGCGGCAGCTGGCCCTGGCCCGCCGGGGGCGTGCTGGGGGGGATGGCCGGATTGGTCATTGCATGCTCCATGTCATTCAATCGATCTTCGCGCCGCTGGAGACCGCCAGGTCCACGCCGATCCGGCCTTCGCGCGCCGCGTATTCCTGGAATTCAGCCACCGAGGCGGAGACGGCCACTTCATCGCCCTGTATCAGGAATTTCTTCTTCAGTTCGGGGTTGGCCATGACCTTGGCGGTGGCCGCGTAAAGCTTGTCGATGATCTCGGGCGGCGTCTTGGCGGGCGCGAACAGGCCGTACCACGCGGAGAGGTCGTAGCCCTTCACGCCGCCCTCGGCGATGGTCGGCAACTGGGGGTTGGCCGGCGAGCGCTGGGCGGACGTCACGGCAATCGGCACGATCTTGCCGGTGTCGATCATCGGCTTGACGGACGGCGCCGTGCCGAAGGTGAGCTGCACATCGCCGGCGGCCACGGCCTGTGCGGACGGCGCGCCGCCCTTGTACGGCACGTGGGTCATCTTCACGCCGGCCAGCTTGGTGAAGTAGACGCCGGCCAGATGGGTGATGACGCCGTTGCCGGAGGACGAATAGTTCAGCGAGCCCGGGTGCGCCTTGGCCTGCGCCACGAGGTCGGCCACGTTGCGGATGCCGGTGTCCTTGTTGACGGCGAGGATCATCGGCGCCGCCACCAGCCGCGTGATGGGGATGAAGTCGGCCGGCTCGTACCTGATGGACTTGTAGAGGACCTTGTCGCCGCCCATCAGGCTGGCGGTGGCGATGTAGAGCGTGTAGCCGTCCGCCGGCGCCTTGGCGACGAACTCGGCGGCGATGGTGGTGCCCGCGCCGGGCCGGTTATCGACGATGACGGGCTGGCCCAGTTCGCGGCTCAGCGCATCGCCATAGAGCCGCGCCGTGTTGTCCGCGCCGCCGCCGGCGGGGAAGCCGATGACAAGGCGGATGGGTTTGGTCGGGTACGCCGTCTGCGGTGAAGCCTGCGCAGGCAGGGCGGTAGCAACGAGGGCCAGCGTGGCCAGGGCGGCCAGGGACTGCGTGGATACGGGGGTCTTTGTCATGGTGGGTGTCTCCTCCGGGTAGCTGTATCGCTACTTGCCGCTGAATACCGGCTGGCGCTTTTCCTTCCACGCCGCCGCGCCTTCCCGGAGATCTGCCGAGGTCTCCGAGCGATGAATGTCCCGCGCCAGCGCTTCGGCATCGAGCGTGCCGCGCGCCAGCGCGTTGAGGTGCTGCTTCATGCCGAGCAGGGCGATGGGCGCCATGCCGGCCAGCTGGGCAGACAGTTGGTCCACCCGCGCGTGGAGCGCCGCCGGCTCGACCATCTCGGTCAGGAAGCCGATGTCCAGCATGGTGGCGGCGTCGATGCGGTCAGTGGTCAGGAACAGGCGCTTGGCGGCGTTCAGGCCCAGCCGCGACACGTAGCGCGCCATGCCGCCGCGATAGAAGTGCAGGCCCAGGCGGGCGGCCGGCATGAACATGTCGCAGCCGGGCACGCCCATGCGGAAGTCGCACGCGAGGCAGAGATCGGTGGCGCCGCCGTAGACGCCGCCGTTGATGGCGGCGATGGTGACCGGGCGGGCGGCCTCGATGATGTCCATGACCTCGCCGAAATTCAGCGCGCCTTCGTCAGACTTGCCGGCCAGCGAGCCGATGTCGTAGCCGCTGCAGAAATACTTGCCGGCGCTGACGAAGCGGAGCACCAGCACGCGCTCCATCTCGTTGACCGCCTCGATATGATTCCGTATGGCGCGAAGATCACCCGGGTTGAGCCGGTTGGCTACCTCGGGGCGGCGCAGCGCAATCGTGGCGACGGCGCCGTCCACAGTGAGCAGAGGCGAGTTATCATCCATTCCGAAATATCTCCCGGTCTTCTTGATATATTCACGAAGCCTACAGATATTTTTTGTCTGGGACAAAAGAGGGTATACCCGTGCAATCACTCCAGGATCGCATCCGAGAAAACGTGGTGTCGGCCATTCAGACCGGCGCGCTGCCCCCGGGGGCACAGATCGACGAGAAGGCGTTGGCCGATGCGTTCGACAGCTCGCGCACGCCGGTGCGTGAAGCGCTGCTGATGCTGGCCGCGCAGGGGCTGGTGACCATCGTGCCGCGCGCCGGCATGTTCGTGCACCGGCCGACCGCCGCCGAACTGGTGGCGATGTTCGAAACCCTGGCCGAGATGGAAGGCGTGGTGGCGCGGCTGGCGACCCAGCGCATTACCGCCGCCGGCAAGAAAGTGCTGGCCAATGCGCATGAGGCGGCGGCCGAGCACGTGGAGCGCGGGGACACCGCGGGCTACATCGAGGCCAACCGCAAATTCCACGACGTGCTGTACCAGGCCGCGGCCAATCCGTTCCTGTCGGAGCAGATCGTGCAGCTGCGGCGCCGGCTGGCGATCTACTGGCAGAAGAAGGGTCTCATCAACGACGCCCGCGTACCCAGCTCCCACCGCGAGCATGGGCATGTGGTGGAGGCGGTGCTGGCGGGCAATGCCGACCTCGCCGCCGAGGCCATGCGGACCCATATCTCGGCGGGCGGCAAGGCCATCGCCGATCTGGTGCTGCTGGCCAGCGCGGCGGTGGAGTAGGGCGCCGTGCAATCCAGATAGCCAGTCCGCCCTATGGTAGAAATGCCACACAAGTTCTGGTAACTCTCCCGGGTCCGGCGCATGCCTGCGCCGCAAGACATCTCACCCATACCCAGGAGTTTTCCGATGCGAGGCTTGTTCGTCGCGATCGTCGCGGCCTGCGTTTCGGTCGTCGCCAGCGCGGAGATCGCGTGGCCGCCGAATGCCGGTGGCGGCTTCACCCGCAATGGTCTCTGGCGCAACGTGCAGGCGCGTTGCCTCACGGCCGGCGCGCCGCGCCATGCCGATTGCGCCGTGGTCGACCGCGACCGGGGCCTCGTGCTCTACAAGGACGCCGTCGGCGCCTCGCACTACCTCGTGATTCCCGATCACCCCGTTACCGGCGTGGAAGACCCGCGCGTCTGGACCGGCACGCGCCCTGACGGCTGGGCCTTCGGGTGGGAAGAACGCCAGATCGTAGCGAGGGCGGTCGGCAGGCCGGTGCCCGATACGCTGATCGGCCTGGCCGTGAATTCCAGGGCCTCCCGTAGCCAGGACCAGCTCCATATCCATCTGGACTGCATCAGCGGCGCCGCTCAGAAGTTTCTGAGCCAGAGCGGCATTACGCCGGCATGGCGGGCGTTCACGTTCGCGGGAAAGCGCGTGCTGGCGAAGCGCGTGCCGGTGGACCAGCCGGTGCTGGCCTTCAATCCGTTCGATGAAGTGCGTGGAGACATGGGTACGGCACCGGGCACCGCCATCGCGCCGCAGGACCGGGGCATCTTTCTCGCCTACACCGGCGGCAGCTTTGTCGTAGTGGACGAGCCGGTCGATCTTGCGCCGGGCAACAACGGCCACGCCAGCGACTTCCTGGACCGCCGCTGCAAGCTCGGTCGATAGATCGGGGGCGCCTGGGAAGGGGCTGGCCGGACCTCAGGCGATTCCGAGAAACCCTAGGAAAATCAACGAATTAGCCACACATGACGTAGCGCAAACAGCGCGCTTTGCGCGCTTCCGGCGCCATCGAAACGGAGTACGGTTCTGCCGCAAATCCAAGTCGATGGGGAAGGAAGTGAAAGCAATGGCGCAGCGGAAGGAATACCGGGCGGACGATGGCGATGCCCTGGCGGCGGGGAGGCAGTCTTACTTCCTCGACGTGCCCGGCGCCGAACATGCCGCCGCGCTGTCGGTGGTGTCCTTCACCGCCAAGGAATGGTTGGGCGACACCTACGTCGTCACGGTGCAGTTCACGCACCCGCTGGAACTCGCGCGCGCTGACTATCTCGGCAAGCCCGCCACCTTCCGGATCGACCACGGCAATCCCGTCGATGGCGCCGATGGTGCCGATGGTGCCGAACCCCGCAAGTTTGCCGGCTGCATCACCCGGCTCAGCCGGCTCCAGCGCTCCCGCGACCTGTTCACCTACGAGGCCGTGGTGGAACCGCTCGCCGCGCGGCTGAAGCTCACGCAGGCCAGCCGCATCTACCAGCACCAGACTGCGCCGCAGATCATCGAGGCCATCCTGCGCCGGCACGGCCTGCAGGGGCATCAGTTCACCTTCCGGCTGCGCCGCAAGTATCCGCAGCATGCGTTCCGCTTCCAGTACCAGATGTCCGACTGGGCCTACATCCGCCTGCTGATGGAGCAGGAGGGGCTGTACAGCTACTTCGTCCCCGGCAAGTTCGGCGAGATGCTGGTGTTCGGGGACGACATCGACCATTACCTCTACCAGCCGGAACTGCGCGTGCCGTACCGGGAGACCGCCGGGCTGGAGGCGGGCGTGGAGGCGGTGCTCGCGCTGCAATCCCATGCGCAGACCGTGGCGGCGTCATTTCGCGTGGCGGACTACCACCCGGGCAGTGCGTGGGAGCGCTTCACGGGTGAGGCGAATGTCGCGCGCAAGGAGGCCACAACCTACGGGGAGTCCTATGTCTTCGGCACCCATCACCTGGACTTCGCGGGCGGCAAGTGGGAGGCGCAGCTGCGCCATGAAGCGGCAATGGCCGGCCAACTGGTGTTCTCGGGCGAGAGCAACGTGCTGGACCTGCGCCCGGCGCGCATCCTGCGCATGGACCTGGCGCTGGCCGAGGCACCGAACGGGCAGGTCATCACCGAGGTCATCCACACCGGCGCGCGCGATGCCGCCTATCGCAACACCTTCAAGGCCATCCCTTCGGACCGGCGCTTCCGGCTGCCGCTGGCCGAAGACCGATGGCCGAGGATCCAGGGCACGCTGTCTGCCCGCGTGACCTCGCCGGGCCAGTACAAGTACGCCTACCTGACGCAGCAGGGGCACTACACGGTCCGCTTCGACCTCGATTTCGACACCTGGCCGAACGGCGGCGAAAGCGTGCCGCTGGCGCTGGCCAAGCCGTTCGCGGGGGCGAGGCAGACCGGCTTCCACTTCCCGCTCGTCGATGGCACTTACGTGGACGTGGCCTTCCGCGACGGCAATCCGAACAAGCCGTACATCGCCCACGTGCAGCACAACAGCCAGCACGAAGACCTGATCACCAACCGGGACCGCTGGCTGTCGCGCAACGTGATCCGCACCCAGAGCAACAACAAGCTGCGCTTCGAGGACTGGGAGGGGCAGGAGGGCGTCAAGCTCTCCACCGACTTTGCGCGCAAGTCGCAGCTGAACCTTGGCTATCTGGTCGACGACAAGCGGCAGAAGCGCGGCGAGGGCTTCGAGTTGCGCACATCCGGCTGGGGCGCCATCCGGGGCGGCAAGGGCCTGTTCCTGTCGGCCGATGACCAGCCCGCCGCGAGAGGCCCGCAACTCGGCATGGACGCGGCCCGGGGTTTGCTCCAGCAGGCGCTCCAGCAGACTGAGGCGCTGGCCTCCGCCGCGCAGGCCGCGCAGGCGGTGGCGGCGGACTACGGCCGCCAGAAGGCGCTGCTCGACAACACCCTCGACACCCTCAAGCAAGCCGGGCTGCTGGCCAGCGCCCCGGCTGGCATGGCGCTGGCGTCGGGCGGCGACCTGCAACTGAGCGCGAGCCAGAACCTGATCGGCACATCGGGCGGCCACGCGGACTTCAGCGCGCTGAAGCGCTTCACCGTCGCCGCCGGCGAACTGGTGTCGGTCTTCGCGCAGAAGCTCGGCATCAAGCTGTTCGCCGCAAGGGGACCCATCGACATCCAGGCGCAGAGCGACGACATGCGCCTGCTGGCCGACCAGAACGTCACCATCAGCAGCGCCAATGGCAGGGTGGTCATCGAGGCCGAAAAGGAACTGCTGCTGAAGTGCGGCGGCTCCTACCTGCGCCTGTCGCTCACGGGCATCGAGGACGGCACGCGTGGCGACCGGATTATCCGGTCGGCCTCCTACACGCTCGATAGAAAACAGTCGCTCTCGCAGGCGATGAATACGTGGAAGCACACGGAGTTCGACGAAGCGTTCACGGTCCGGTGGCCGTTCGACGACGAACCCGCCAGCCATGAGTCGTATGCCGTGGTCCGCGACGACGGCAGCCGCATTCGCGGCAAGGTGGATGCGGAAGGCAGGACATCGCTGCAGAAGAGCCTGTTCGCCGAGAGCGTGGAACTGCTTTGCCCATTGAAATCCTGAGGACGACAACCTTGTCAGCGAGAGAACGCATTATCCCGCCCGAAATCCAGCCGGACGGCTCGGTCCGCTATCGCTCTGTCATGACGCCGCCGGACGACAGCGTCGCGGTCTGTTATCTGGTGTCACGCCGGATGATCCCGGTGGTATTCGTGCCGGGCGTGATGGGGTCGAATCTGCTTGGCCTCCGGCCCCGCAGGCGGTTCAACGGCAGCATTGAATTGACGAAGGAGCCAGTGTGGCTGCTCGACAGCATGGCCGATGCGGCGACCTGGATTCCCGTTGGCGCCGAGTTCCGGAAGATCATGCTGGACCCGGGAACGACTTCCGTCTATGGCGGCGGAAAGCTGCCTGCCGGGACGTCGCTGACGGCAGACGAGATGCGGCGCCGTGGCAGGGGAGAGGTCGCCCACATCAGCTACGGCGGGTTCCTGGCCTGGCTGGAGAACGCCCTCAATGATACCCACGATTTCCTGACAGGCGTGCGTTCGCAGTTGATGGAGCCGAGCACCGTGCAACGCGTGGGCGTGGAGCCGCTGACCCGCGCGGAGGTGGCGCTGTCCTACAAGTACCGGTACCCGGTGCATGCCGTCGGCTACAACTGGCTGCAATCGAACCGCGCATCGGCGGAACACCTGAAAGCGCGCGTCGAAGCCTTCATGGCCTATTACCGGAAGCAGGGATACATGTGCGACCGGGTGATTCTCGTCACGCATTCCATGGGCGGGCTGGTGTCACGCTGCTACACCGAAGTGCTGGGCGGGCGCGACCGGGTGCTGGGCGTTGTGCATGGCGTCATGCCCGCCACCGGCGCGCCGGCCGCCTACAAGCGGGTCAAGGCGGGAACGGAGAAGCCGGCTGGCTGGGCGCTGGGCTGTGACGCGGAGGAAATGACGGCGGTCTTCGCGCAGTCCCCGGGGCCGCTGCAACTGCTGCCGACGCCGGAGTACGGCATGCGGTGGCTGAAGTTCCGGGACGGGGACAAGGTGATCGGCTTGCCGAACACGGATCCGTATGACGAGATCTATATCAAGCGTGGAAAGTGGTGGTGCCTCTGCGATGACAAGTTGATCAATCCGGCGGACAAGAAGAAGGAGACCCTCGAGCGCGACTGGAAGACATATGAGTCGATGGTCAAGGACGACGTCAGGCCGTTTCATCAGGCAATCTCCGGTCGATACCATCCGAACTCGTACGCCTTCTTCGGCGACGATGCCAATCACAAGAGCTGGGGCGAGGTGACATGGCAGCGACGCCATCAGGCAGGCCTCGGGCCCGCAAGAGGCTTGCCGGTCGATGACCCGCTGGAGGGCAAGGTAGTGGCGAACAAGGGCACCGGGGAGATCGCCGTCCACACCCGACGCGGTGAAAACACCGTTCGTACGGTCTTCCAGATCCAACCCGCAGCAGAAAGCGGTGACGGTACGGTCCCGCTCCGCTCGGGTGCCGCGCCAAAAGGAAAGACAAAGGTCTGCCTTGCCTATCGTGGCATCGACCACGAAGGCGCCTTCAAGGCGCTACCCATCCAACTCTTTACGCTTTGGTCGATCGTGAAGATCACCGACGCCGTCAAGCTCACCTCCATGGCGTACAGCAAATGAAGTTCAGCCGTAGATGCTTTACCGCCGGCCTTTGCCTGACGCTTGCAGGCTGCGATTTCTCTCCGAAAATGACCGAGCAAGAACAACAAGCCATCCAGGCACTGACTACCCGGCTCGTCCCGCAATGCGTGGGGCGCTATCTCATCGATATGCCGGCGCAAGTTGAATTGAGCGGCATGGTGAAGATTGAAGGTGCCATCGTCGAGACGATGGCCATGTCGCTGGACGAGTTCCGCAAAGCGATGGCGGCGCGGGAGACCGAACTCACCAAGACGCGGAGTATCGACGCCCATCCGTTCCTGTACGTGAACGCGCCGGCTTGGGATGAGCATTCACGCTACTTCCTGCATCGCGGCTCGATCGGCGACGATCCAGGTAATCGGATACTGGAAGGGTATCGCTGGGAGAACGGTGTCCTGATCAGTATCCGACTTCGCTCGTCGGACTACACAAAGCCAGATCAGACCAGGGATCCGCTCGTACGGCAGATGGCGGTCAAAAACGACGTGCCCCGCGCCGCCACGCAGGTGTTCGAAATGCTCACCAGCTTCCGCGGCCGGCCGGATGGCGCGATACCCACAGAGCCCGGTCTCTGCGTTCCCGGCGGGATTCTCCTGGGCAAGTCGAAGGATGACGAGCAGGTTGATGTCGATTTCAACCTGCCGGCCTATCCGGACGTCTACTTCCACGTCTTCACCCATTCCAGCCTTCAGGAGAAGACCTCCTTGCTGTGGCGGGGCGGACCGATTGCCGCTGCGCAACGCGTGCTCGATGACGGCAAGACGTTACGCAGGGGCACGGTGGATCTGCCGGGTGGCCGGGGCGAGGAGATGGTCATCGCGGGGCCGATGATCGTGACGAACGTGCAGGGGCAGGCGTTCCGCCTGGAGAGCAACGCCACCACGGGCAGCCCGGAGACTCCGTTTGTGGCCGTCAAGCTCAGCAACGGCGGGCCGACAGGGCTGGAAGCGCCCTTGAAGAAGGCCTCGCTGACCGAAGCACAGGCGCTGACCCTGTGGGACGCCGTGTCCCGGACCCTGCGGCCAAGGCCGGGCGCGATCTGAGAAGCCGGCGATGGCCAACGCCAAACAGTGAGTGGATGTCATGGAAGTCACGCAACGCACTATCCCGCCCGAGATTCAGGAAGACGGCTCCGTGCTGTATCGCTCCGTCATGTCGAAGGGAGACACCGAGGCGATTTGCTACCTGGTCTCGCAGCGGGTCATACCGGTGGTGTTCGTGCCGGGGGTGATGGGGTCGAATTTGGCAAAGTCGGATAAACGGAGCACAGCTATTTGGCTGCTGGATAGCTTGAGTACCGTAATCCATTGGACAAATCGAAGTGCGGCCGAGCGGATGGTGTTATTGAATCCACAGGACACAGTTGTGTACGGGGGTGGCAAGCTTCCGACAGAAACGCCTCTATCGGTGGCGGAAATGCGGCGGCGAGGCTGGGGCGAAGTCGCATACATGAGCTACGGAGAGTTCCTGGTATGGCTTGAGGGGGCGCTCAACGATACGCATCAATGGCAGACCGGCATACGTTCGACATTGCTGGATGAAGTGAAGGCCCGCGAGATCGGCGTGACGGCCCTCACGCGCGAGGAAGCCGCCCTGTCCTACAAATACCGCTATCCCGTCCATGCCGTGGGATACAACTGGCTGCAGTCTAACGAGGATTCGGCAAAGCGCCTGGCAGGCAGAGTCAATGAGTTCATGGGCTTCTATCGGAGCAAGGGGTTCATGTGTGACCGTTCCATTCTCGTCACGCATTCGATGGGCGGACTTGTCGGGCGGTATTTCACTGAGTCGATGGGCGGCAAGGAAGTCATCCTCGGTGTGGTGAATGGGGTCATGCCGGCGACCGGCGCTGCGGCAGCCTACAAGCGGGTGAAAGCCGGTACGGAGGGTGCGGCGGGAAGCGTCCTGGGTCGTAATGCCGAAGAAGTCACGGCGGTTTTCGCACAAGCGGCCGGACCCCTGCAATTGCTGCCCACGCCGGAGTACGGCAGCCATTGGCTGAAGATCCGTGATGGCAACCGCATGGTCTCGCTTCCGCGATCCGATCCCTATAACGAGATCTACACCGTGCGGGGAAAGTGGTGGGCGCTATGCCACGAACAACTTATCAATCCGCTCGACACGCGCAAGAAAGCAGTGGACGAGGACTGGCAACGGTACGTGGAAACCGTTGAGACGCTAGTGCGTCCATTTCATCGTGCCATCGCTAACCGATATCACCCGAATACGTATGCGTTCTATGGCGACGATACCGCCCACAAGACGTGGGGAGAGCTCACATGGGGACGGCGGTATGCTGGGCCGCGCTTTGGACCGCGCGCCATTGACGACCTTACCGAGGGAACGGTAATGCACGACACAGGCCGCGGCACCATTTCGGTCCTCACGCGCAGCGCCGGAAACGCTTTGCATGTTGTCTTTGACCTGAACGGTTCGGATGAGAGCGGTGACGGCACCGTCCCGCGCCGGTCCGGCGCAGCACCACGCGAGAAAGCGAAGGTATGCCTGGCTTATCGTGGAATCGAGCATGAAGCCGCGTACAAGGTCAGGCCGCTCCGGCTATTCACGGTCTGGTCCATTGTCAAGATCACGGATGCTGTGAAAGACACTTCCATGGCCTATTGCAAATGAAACGCCTCACGTTGCTGCTTATCGTGATCCATGCACTTGCGCTACCGGCTTGTGGGAAGACTCCTCCATTGACGCTTCAGGAACAACAGACGGTGAATGCCCTGACTACCAATCTAACTCCGCGTTGTGTGGGACGCCATCTTATCGATTTGCCAGCAGGCATGACCATCGAAGGATCGGCCATCATTGAAGACGCTCGGGTCAAGACGAAGATGATGTCCCTCGATGCATTTAATAAGGAGATCTCTGCGCGTGAAGCCGAACTAAAGGCGGTAAAGAGCATGGACGCTCATCCATTTCTCTATCTCAATGTGCCGGCATGGGATGAGCATTCACGCTACTTCATGCACCGGGGATCGGAACGCAGCCACATCGCAATTCGAAAGCTGGAAGGCTATCGTTGGGAGAATGGGGTTCGCGTAAAGGTCACGCTCGACGCGTCAGATTTCACAAGCCCAGATCTGGCGGATAACCCGATCGTGCAGCGTATGCAAATCAAGAACAGTGTGCCGCGCAAAGCCAACCATGTCTTTGAACTGCTTACGAACTTTCGCGGCCGCGCCGAGAACGAGATTCCAACGGAGCCGGGATTGTGCCTGCCGTACGGTCTGATTCAGGGTAAGGCGCGAGAAGGTGAGCGCGTGACTGCGATCTTCTCTCTTGCAAGCCACGAGGATGTCGACTTCACACTTGTGACGGATTCAGGTCTTACTGCAGTAGGCTCACTGTTGCAGAGGCATCGGCAGATTGAGGACGCGTTGTCGCAGATCGAGGGTGGGCGAACGGTCCGTAAAGGGAAGATCGCTTTGACCGGCGTCGACGCCGAGGAATGGCTGCTGGCAGGCCCACGACCCACCACGGAAGTGCATGGGCATCTCTTTACCCTGGAAGGGAACGCCCTCGCGGACGATGTGTTGGCGCCTTTTGTACGGCTCGATATGGAGACAGCGAATCCGCTTCCGGACTTTCGTCCGCTCGAACGCGCTTCGCTGACCGACGCCGAAGCCCTCGCGGTCTGGGACGCCATCTCCCGAACCCTGCGGCCCCGGCCGAACGCCTTCTGAGCGCGCAGTGATGATGAAACGATATGTGGTGATCAGCGCGCTCGCGGGCGTAGCGCTTGTGCTGCCGGCTTGTGGGAAGACCCCTCCATTGACGCCTCAGGAACAACAGACCGTGAATGCCCTGACTTCCAATTTGACCCCGCGTTGTGTGGGACGCCATCTTATCGACTTGCCTGCTGACGCGACGGTCGGGGGCGTCGTCACCTTGCAGGACGCATTGATCGAGACAGAAATCATGTCCATCGACGCATTCAACAAGGAAATATCGGAGCGGGAAACGGAACTCAAGGCGGTAAAGAGCATTGACGCTCACCCATTCCTCTATCTGAATGTACCCGCGTGGGACGAGCATTCCCGCTACTTCATGCACCGGGGTTCGGAACGCAGTCACATCGCCAACCGGATTTTGGAAGGCTATCGTTGGGAAAATGGGGTTCGCGTCAAGGTCACGCTGGAGGCGTCCGACTTCAGCAGCCCCGATCAGGCGGATGACCCGATCGTGCAGCGCATGGATATCAAGAACGATGTCCCGGCAAAGGCCAACCATGTCTTTGAACTGCTCACGAATTTTCGTGGCCGCGCCGAGAACGAGATTCCAACGGAGCCGGGATTCTGTCTACCGGACGGTCTGATCCTTGGAAAGGCACGAGAGGAGGAATACTTGAATGTGACGTTCGTTCCCGCAAGCCATCTGGATGTTGACTTCACCATCGCGACGGATTCAAGTCGTATCGGTACGACGTCGCTCCTGCAGCGGCATCATCAGATCGAGGAGGCGTTGAAGCATGTCGATGGTGCGCGAACCGTTCGTAAGGGAAAGGTGGCTCTGCGCGATGTGGAGGCCGAAGAATGGCTGTTGGTAGGCCCAAGACCTACCACGGAAGTGCAAGGGCATATGTTCGCCCTCGAAGCCAATGCGCTTGCATACGATGTGTTGGCACCTTTCGTACGGCTCGATATGGAGACAGCGAATCCGCTTCCGGACTATCGTCCGCTCGAACGCGCATCGCTGACCGACGGCGAGGCCCTCGCGGTCTGGGACGCCATCTCCCGAACCCTGCGGCCCCGGCCCAATGGCTTCTGACAGCGGAGGGTCTGTGAAAGCGCATGCCGCGGCAGCCCTCACGCTCTGCGCGACCCTGATGCTCGGGGCCTGCGGCAGGGCGCCCAAGATGTCCCCGCCGGAACAACAGGCCGTCGATGCGCTGACCCACAATCTGATCCCCCATTGCGTGGGTCGCTACCTGCTGGAGATGCCGCCGGGCATGGCGATGCTCGGTTCGACAACGATTCGCGGCATCATGATTGGGACAGAAGTCATGTCCCTCGGCGCCTTCCAGAATGAGATCGAGAAGCGGGGCGCCCAACTCAAGGCAGTCAAGAGCGTCGATGCTGAACCGTTCCTGTACAAGAACACCACATCCCAGGACGGGCAGCCGGGCTATTTCATGCACCGAGGCGCGGTAGACGCCGATCCGGCCAGGCGGGTGCTGGAAGGGTATCGCTGGGAGAATGGCGCCCGCATCCGGATCGAGCGCGAGGCCTGGGACTTCACCGAGCCGGACCAGTCCGCGAACCCACTGGTTGGCAACGTGACGGTCAAGAACAATGTTCCCCAGCGCGCCGTTGAAGTGCTGAACATGCTGGATAGCTTCCGGGGCCTGGCCGCCGGTCGCCTTCCCACAAAGCCCGCGCTCTGTGTTCCCCATGGCTATCTGCTGGGCAAATCCAAGCCGTACGAGTATGTCGATGTGCGCTTCGATCTGCCATCCCACACAGGGGTCTCGTTCCACATCCTCACCCATTCCAGCCTGCACGAGGCACCATCGCTGTTGCAGCGAGACGGTATTGACGCGGCGACGGGCGCGCCGGACGGGTGGCGCACGCTGCGAAAGGGTGTCGTCAAGCTGCCGATGGAGCTGGCCGAGGAATGGCTGATCGTTCGGCCGACGCGCGCGGAAGGGGAGCAGGAACATCTGTTCCGGCTGGAGATCGGCGCGACGGATGGCAGTCCGGACACGCCCTATTTTGCGCTGACGATGCGCAATCTCCCCTCAACGCCGGCCGCTTTCACCGAAGCCCAGGCACTGGCCCTCTGGGACGCTGTATCGAAAACCCTCCGCCCCCGCCCGAATGCCTTCTAGCCAACCTTCACGTCGATCTTGTCATACCCCTTGATCCGATACACCGCCATGGAGACCAGCCAGCTCACCACGAACACGCCGATGATCACGTAGCCGAGCATGCCGAACTGCTCGCCGATGCCGGTGATCCATTCCCAAGGCTGGCCGGTCAGCTCCAGTTTGCGGGCGATCAGTGACAGCGCCTGGATGCCGCCGATCACCACGGCCACGAGGATCGAGACCAGCGTGATGGTCATGTTGTAGTACAGCTTGCGGATCGGGCGCGTGAAGGCCCAGCCATAGGCGCGCAGCATCAGCACGCCGTCGGTGGTATCGACCAGCGACATGCCGACCGTGAACAGCACCGGGAAGACCATCACGCTCCAGTACGAGATGCCCTGCGCCGCCTGCCCGGCTGCGATGCCGAACAGCGCCACCTCGGTGGCGGTGTCGAAGCCGATGCCGAACAGGAAGCCCATCGGATACAGGTGCCAGCTACGCGAGGTCATGCGGAACAACGGGCGGAACAGCCGCGCCACCACGCCGTGGCCGGACAGCATCAGGTCCAGGTCCTGGGCGGCGAGGGTGCCGCCGCGCCGAACCTTGCGGAAGGCGCGCCACACCGAGCGCAGGATCAACAGGTTGAAGAAGGCCAGCAGGAACAGGAACGTGGCCGAGACGCTGGTGCCGATCAGCCCGCCAACGTCCTGCATCTCACCGAAGTGAGATTGCAGGAACACGGCGGCGAAGGCGACCCCGATGGACATCAGTGTCACCACCGACGAATGCCCCAGCGAGAAGAAGAAGCCCACGGAGATCGGATAGCGACCCTCCTGCATCAGCTTGCGCGTGACGTTGTCGATGGCCGCGATGTGGTCGGCATCCACGGCGTGGCGCAGCCCCAGCGTATAGGCCAGCACTGCCGACGCCATGAGTACCGGCTGGTGGCGGAACGCGATCCAGGCCCACAGCCAGGCCACGACGTTGGCGAGGATCAGGAACGCATAGAGCGCGGTGACCTTGCGCCGGCTGTCGGCGGGCTGGTCATCGAAAATGCTGGCGAGGAAAGCGAGAAAGGCGGCAAAGGCGCGCAGCCCGGTGACGGCGGCCGGGCGCGAGCGGCCATGGGAATGCGCAGGCGGATGGTGTGTCATCGATAAGCCGGGCGACCCCGCCCGTGCAACAGGGGTGACGATGATGACCACAGGCCGGTATCCGGGCTTGCAGGGCGGGAGGCTGGCTCCCCGGTTTCGCCGCCTTCCCGCGCCTGCCGTGGCGGCGTGGCGCAGTGACTGCCGGTCCGTGGACCGGCATGGCGATTCCTGACCTGCTGACCGTTGCGGGGGCAGCACAGGCTTTGCCATCGGGCGGATCTCCCGGACCACGGCGCACCTGTTTCCCGTTTAACCCACGCCAGGCGCGGGCACCTGCAATCGCTCGCGGCACGCAAAGCCTGTGCCGCAGGCGCGGATTCTACGGGTTGGCGCGCCACATGGAAAGTGACGTCCCCTGCTGCGCCCAAATTGCAGCGGCAGGTAGGCGCGCCCGGTAATCGCTGCAACGTTCTGGCCACTTTCGGGTGCTGAAGCCTTGTCTGGCAAGCCTCGGCGCGGGCTGGCGGCGGCGGGCACCGTTCGTGCTTGGTGCCTGTGATGGGCCCCACATGGACAACCGGAAACCAGTTCCGCCTACTCGAAAACGGGGAGGAATACTTCCCGCGGGTACTGGCGGCCATCGCAGGCGCGCAGCAAAGCGTGCTGCTGGAGACCTTCATCCTGTTCGATGATGAGGTCGGCCAGCCGCTGCGCGACGCGCTGATCGCGGCGGCGCGCCGGGGGGTCAGCGTGGCGTTGACTGTCGACGGCTTCGGCTCGGCCGATCTGTCGCCAGAATTCCTGGCCGGGCTGGTCGAGGCGGGCGTGGTTGTCCGTCTCTTCTCGCCGCGCCGGCGGCTGGTCGGCATGCGTACCAACCTGTTCCGGCGCCTGCATCGCAAGCTCGTTGCCGTGGATGCCAGCGTGGCCTTCGTGGGCGGCATCAACGTCTCGGTACAGCACCTGATCGATTCCGGCCCGCTGGCCAAGCAGGACTACGCGGTCGAAGTACGCGGCCCCGCCGCACGCGAGATCCACGTGTTCCTGCTGGATGCCATCCACGCCGACTCACCGGGCCCGAAGGCGCCGCCCCAGCGCCCGGCACGCCGGATGCGCGAGGCTGGCGCGCTGGCCGGCCCCGGTGCCGCGCTCCTCGTCACGCGCGACAACGACCGGCACCGCCGCGACATCGAGCGCCAATACCTGCTGGCCATCCGTGGCGCGGAGCGCGAGCTGATCATCGCCAACGCCTATTTCCTGCCCGGTTACCGCTTGCTCCAGGCGATCTGCGATGCCGCCCGGCGCGGCGTGGACGTGCAGCTGATCGTCCAGGGCAACCCGGACATGATGTGGGTCAAGCGCACCGTGGACATGCTCTACGCCCACCTGCGCGAGTCCGGCGTGCGCATCTTCGAGTACTGCGAGCGGCCCTTGCATGGCAAGGTTGCCGTGGTCGATGACGACTGGGCGACGGTCGGATCGAGCAATCTCGATCCGCTGAGCCTGTTCCTGAACCTCGAAGCCAACCTCATCATCCGCGACGCGGCCTTTGCCGCCGCACTGAAGCAAAACCTGCGCACGCGCATGGAAAGCAGCTGCCAGGAAGTGCCCGCCACGCCAGACGGCGCGCGCCCGCGCTGGCAGGGCCTGGCCACGGCACTGGTCTTCCACGCGCTGCGGCGTTTCCCGGCCTGGGCGGGATGGCTGCCGGCCCATACGCCGAAGCTGCTCACGCCGACGCTGGACGCGCCGCCGTCCGGCTGGCAAAGCGGTGTGCCCACGCCCCCGCGCGAACAGGACTGCCCATGACGATGATCGCCAAGGCGCGCCGGCGCATCCCCTGGAAAGCCGTCAAACGCGTGGCCGGTGTGGCGTTCGTCGTGCTGGTGGCCGTGCTGATCTTCCGCGCGCTGGGCGGCATCGACTGGGCCAAGGTGTGGCAGGGGCTGAAGGGCTACGATGCCCGCACGCTGCTGCCCGCCGCCGGGCTGGCGTGCCTGAGCTTCCTGCTCCACGCGTCGTTCGACCTGCTCGGCCGGCACTACACGCGTCACCACCTGTCGACGCTGCGCGTGATGCTGACCGCGTTCATCGCCTATATCTTCAACCTCAATATCGGCGCCGTGGTGGGCGGGCTCGGGGTACGGCTGCGGCTCTACTCGAAGGCCGAAGTGAGCGGCTCGCAGGTCGCCGGGGTCTACACCATCGCCATCGTCACGAACTGGACCGGCTACATGTTGATCGCCGGCATCGTCTTCAGTCTGTATCCGCCAACGCTGCCGCCGGCCTGGGGCATCAGCGAGCTGGCGCTGCGCGGCCTGGGCGTGCTGATGTTCCTTGCCGGGCTGGCCTACTGGCTGGCCTGCGCCAAGGCCACGCGGCGCCGCATCAAGATTCGCGGGCACGTGTTCAGCCTGCCCAGCCTGCGCTTCGCCTTGCTGCAAAGCGCGCTCTCCATCACCAACTGGATCACGCTTGCCGCCATCATCAACCTGCTGCTACCGAAGGAAGTGAACCTGCCGGCGGTGCTGAGCGTGCTGCTGATTGGCAGCGTGGCGGGCGCGCTGGCGCATATTCCCGCTGGCCTCGGCGTGCTGGAGACGGTGTTCGTGCTGCTGCTGGGCAACCAGGTGCCCCAGCACACGCTGCTGGCGGCGCTGATCGTCTACCGCGCGCTGTACTACCTGATTCCGATGGTCTTTGCCTCCGCGCTGTACGCGTGGATGGAGATGCGGACTGGGCCCCCGCAGCCGAGGACGGACAGCGCCTAACCCTGACACCATGGATATACCTGCCTCGATCATCGTGATTTCCCCGCATCTGGACGATGCCGTGTTCAGTTGCGGCAACCTGATCGCCGCCAGCCACGCGGCAATGGTCGTGACCGTCTTTGCCGGCGAGCCTGCCCCGGCACCTGGCGTGCCGGAATGGGACCTCGCGGCCGGGTTTTCCAGCGGCGCCCAGGCGGTGCGGGCGCGCCGGCAGGAGGATGGCCGCGCCTTGCGGCGACTTGGCGCCGAGCCGGTCTGGCTGGACTTCCTCGACGGCCAGTACGGCGCGCACCGCACCGCGGTGGACATCGCCGTGCGGCTCGGCGGCCTGCTGTCCCTGCAGCGGCGCGCCACCATCGTCGCGCCGCTGGGGGTGTACCACCCCGACCACGTCCTCGTGAATGCCGCCTGCATGCTGCTGCGCGAGGCCGTGGCGGTGGACCAGTCGGCGCTGGCCGTCGGCGATGTCGAGGCACTGGCCCCGGCCCCGGCCCCCCAGCAGTGGCTGTTCTACGAGGACGCCATCCACCGCCGCATGCCCGGCGCGGTGCAGAGTCGCCTGGCCGGCTGGTGGCAGGAGGGCCTGATCGCTGCCCCCGTGCACCTGCCGCTATCCCAGCACCAGTACCAGTCCCGCAAGGCGCTGGCCGTGGAAGCCTACGAGAGCCAGTTGCGCCTGTTCAATGCGGAGCAACTGGCGGATATCAGTGTGCCGGAGCGCTACTGGACCCTCGATCCGCATCCGAAACCCGCACGGTGAGCGGTCCAGCGAGCGGTAGCCGTTACCCTTCCTTGTAAGGCTTACCCGGCCCTACCAGTAGGTGGCGATGTAGGCCACGAGCATCAGCGCGATGCCGCCGAGGATGAGCGGATGGGTCCAGATCCGGCGCGGCTTGCCGCGCAAACGGTGCATTTTCTGCTGCTTGTCCTGCACGTCGCCATGAAGCATGGAATCTCCCTAGGTGAGTGACCCATTCGGGCCAGGTCTCTGCCATGTGCAGATTGCGTGCCACCGGCGAGGGCGCCGGGAGCGGCCAGCCGGTCCTGCCGATAGGACCAGCTGGTCCCATTGAACCGCCCGGTCGGCTCCCCTAGAGTCAGTCTCCATAACACCGACACCCACCGGAGACAGGACGTGCACCCCAACCGACGACAATTCCTCGGCCAATTTCTCGGTCAATGCGCCGTGGCCGCAGTGGCCGCAGTGGCGATGACCGCTTCCCCGCTGGCCATGGCGCAGGACAAGCCCATCACCATTGTCGTGGGCAGCCCGGCAGGCGGCACCACGGATGCGCTGGCCCGGCTGATTGCCCGGTCGATGGGGGACTCGCTCCATCGCACCGTGGTGGTGGACAACCGGCCCGGCGCGGGCGGGAATATCGCCGCGCAGTACGTGGCGCGCAGCACGCCGGACGGCAGTACGCTGCTGATGAGCTTCACTGGCCACACCATCAACGCCTCGCTCTACAGGAACCTGCCGTTCGATGCCGTACGTGACTTCACGCCCATCACCATGGTGGCGCGGGTGCCCAGCGTGCTGGTGGCGCGCAAGAACGCCCCGTTCGACACCACGGCCGGCCTGATCGACTACGCGAAGCGCAACCCCGGCAAGCTCAGCTTTGCCATCGGCGCGCAGGGCTCGTCGCTGCATCTGGCCAGCGAGCAGTTCAAGCTCCAGACCGGCACGGACATCCTCAACATCCCCTACAAGGGCACCAACCCCGCGCTGACCGACCTGCTCGGCGGCACGGTGGACCTGATGTTCGCGAGCACGGTGAACGTGCTGCCCCACGCGCGCAGCGGCGCGATCAAGATCCTCGGCGTCAGCAGCAAGGACCCGCTGCCGCAGTTCCCCGGCGTGCCGGCCATCGGCAGCACGGTGAAGGGCTTCGAGTCGAGCGCGTGGTTTGGCCTGTTCGGCCCGGCCAAGCTGCCGCCGGCCACGGTGGACCAGCTCTATCGCGCGGTGCGCGTGGCCGTGGAAGACCCGGCCTACCGGCAGCGCATGGAGACCGAGGCCGCCACGGCGGTGAGCATGACGCCGCAGCAGTTTGGACAGTTCGTCCGCAACGATATCCAGCACTGGGCCAAGGTGATCCAGGCGTCTGGCACGAAGGTGGAATAAGTGGCAATGACCAAGATTTTGCCGCAGATCGCGCCGCAGATCGCGCCGCAGACGCTGGCGCAGAAGCTGCTGGCACGCGCCACGGGGCGCCAGCATGTGTCCCCGGGCGAGATCGTCACGTGCGGCGTGGACCTGGCGATGATGCATGACTCGGGCGGCCCCCGGCGCGTGAAGCCGATGCTGGAGAAGCTCGGCGCCAAGGTCTGGGACCCGGACAAGGTCGTGGTGGTGACTGACCACTACGTACCCGCCCATGACCCGGACAGCCAGGCCATCGTGCAGCTGGCGCGCGACTGGGTGAAGTCCGCCGGCGTGGCGCGCTTCCACGATATGGAAGGCATCTGCCATGTGGTGCTGCCCGAGAAGGGCTACCTGCGCCCCGGCATGTTCGCCGTGGGCGGCGACAGCCACTCCTGCACCGGCGGCGCGTTTGGCGCGTACATGTTCGGCATCGGCGCCACGGAGATGCTGGGCGTGCTGGTCACGGGCGAGATCTGGGTGCGCGTGCCGGAGACCATCCGCCTGCATTGGCATGGCCGGCTCCAGGCGGGCGTCTCGGCCAAGGACATGATGCTGCGCATGTGCACGCAGCTCGGCATGGATGGCGGGCAGTACCAGGCCGTGGAATACACGGGCGAGGCGGTGCGCGCGCTGCCAATGCAGGAGCGCATGACGCTGTCCAACATGACCGTCGAACTCGGCGCGCAGGTCGGCCTGATTGCGCCGGACGCGGTCACGCGGGACTGGCTCGCCCGGGTGGGCGTGGCCGATGCGGACCAGATCGACCTGGCCGCCTGGCAGTCCGACGCGGACGCGCCGTGCCTGGCCGAGCACCGTTTCGACGCCGTCGCGCTGGCCCCGCAGGTCTCCCGCCCGCACAGCCCGGCCGGCGCCGATGACGCCGGCGTGTTCGCCGATGTCTCGGTCGATATCGCCTATATCGGCGCCTGCACCGGCGCCAAGCTCGAGGATTTGCGGATGGCGGCCCACGTGCTGCGCGGCCAGCGCGTGGCCAAAGGCGTACGGCTGCTGGTGGCGCCGGCCAGCGCGGCCGATCAGGCCCGGGCCGCCGCCGATGGCACGCTCGGCGCGCTGGAGGCCGCCGGGGCCGAACTGCTGCCCAATGCCTGTGGCGCCTGCGCCGGCTACGGCGCCCACCGCTTCGGCGAGGACTCCGTGGCCATCAGCACCACCGCCCGCAATTTCAAGGGGCGGATGGGTGCCGCCTCGTCGCAGGTCTATCTGGCTTCGCCCTACACGGTGGCGGCCTCGGCCATCGCCGGCCGCATCACTGATCCCCGCGAGGTCATGGCATGAACGCCACGCAGAAACCCGTCTTCGGCCGCGCGTGGGTCTTTGGCGATGACGTCAACACTGACCTGCTGGCGCCCGGCGCCTACATGAAATACGGCATCGCCGAGATCGCCCGGCACTGCCTGGAAGCGCTCGATCCCACCTTCGCGCAGGCGGTGCAACCGGGCGACGTGGTGATCGGCGGGCGCAACTTCGGCGCGGGGTCGTCGCGCGAGCAGGCCGTCGAGGTGCTGCGCCACCTGGGCGTGGCCGCCGTCGTGGCGCCTGCGTTCGCCGGCCTGTTCTATCGCAATGGCTTCAATCTCGGCCTGCCGCTGCTGATTTGCCCGGAGGCGGGCGTGGTGCAGCCGGGCCAGCGCGTGCATGGCGACATCGACGCCGCGTGCGTGCACGTGGCCGAGACTGGCGCGGTGCTCGCCTGCGAATCGATTCCGCCACATCTGGTTGCCATGATCCGCGATGGCGGCCTGGTGCCACATCTCGCGCGCAGACTCGCGGCACGACAACAGCAACAGAACGGACAGTCCCTCACGGAGGCAACACCATGAATCTCAAGGAACGGCTGCAGGCGCCGGGCATTGTCACCGCACCGGGCGTGTACGACGCGTTTTCGGCGCTGCTGGTGGAGCAGGCCGGCTTCCAGGCCGCCTATCTGTCCGGCGCCAGCATCGCCTACACGCGCTTCGGGCGGCCGGACATCGGCTTCCTGTCGCTGGATGACGTGGCATCAGTGACGCGCAATATCCGCGAGCGGGTGAACCTGCCGCTGATCGTCGATGCCGACACGGGCTTCGGCAACGCGCTCAACGTGATGCAGACCGTGCGCGTGCTGGAGCGCGCCGGCGCCTCGGCGATCCAGTTCGAGGACCAGGCGGCGCCCAAGCGCTGCGGCCATCTGGACGGCAAGACGCTGATTTCGGCCCAGGAAATGGCCGGCAAGATCCGCGCCGCCTGCGATGCGCGCCGCGACCCCAGCACGCTGATCATCGCCCGCACGGACGCGGTGGCGGTGGAGGGGCTGGAGCCCGCGCTGGCGCGGGCGGAGATGCTCGCCGACGCCGGCGCCGACGTGCTGTTCGTGGAGGCCCTGCGCAGCCGCGAGGACATGGGCACGGCCATCGCCCGGCTCGGCCACCGCGCGCCGCTGCTGGCCAACATGGTCGAAGGCGGCAAGACGCCGGTGCTGCCAGCGGCGGAACTCGAGGAAATCGGCTTCCGGATCGTGATTTTCCCCGGCGGCACGGCGCGGGCGCTCAGTTTCGCGCTGCGTGACTACCTTGCCAGCCTGGCGGCCCACGGCACCACCACGCCGTACCTGCCGAAGATGCTGACGTTTGCCGAGCTGAACGACGTCATCGGCACGCCGGAGATGCTGGCACTGGGCAAGCGCTACGAGTAAGAGGGCAGGGCGCCGAGGTTGCCAAGGTTGCGGAGGGGGCGCGGCGCGCGTACCGTGGCGAGATGTTCGTTACGCCACTTTATTAAGCCACCTGCCATGTTGCCCGATGTCGACATCACGCTGCCCCGGTTCCAGCAGGTTCGCCTGATCCTGCGCGACCGCCTCCGCGCCGGCTTCTACGAGAGCGGGCTGCCCATGCCCGGCGAACGCCAACTGGCCGAGGAATTCGGCGTGGCGCGGGTGACGGTGCGGTCGGCGCTGGCCCGGCTACAGGAAGAGGGGTTGGTGGCCCGGCTGCGCGGCAAGGGCACGGTGCCGACCGTGCCCACCGCGCGTCATGAGGGCCCGCCGGGCGCTGCGCTGGGCACGTCGCCCGGCGGCGGCCTGCTCGACACCATCGTCAGCATGAGCCTGCGCACGCGGGTCTCCGTGCTGGAATGGCGCCAGATGGCCGCGCCCGCCCGGGTCAGCGCGGCGCTGGGCCTGCCGCCCGGCGCACCGGTGCTCAAGGTGGTGCGGGTGCGCAAGTTCAAGACCCATCCCATCGCCTATACCGAGGTGTTCCTGCCCGCCGACCTCGCGGTGGCCATCGACCGCCATACCCTCCAGGACACCCCGATGCTCGTGGCGCTGGAGCAACACGGCGTGGAGGTGGTTTCCGCCGAGCAGACGCTGGGCGCGGCGGCGGCAGACCTGGACGTGGCCCGCATCCTGCGCATCGCGCCGGGCGTGCCGCTGCTGCGCGTGTCCCGCGTGGCCAGTGACCGCAACGGCCGGCCCGTGCAGTTCCTGGTGGGCCTGTATCACCCGGAGCGCTACGCCTACCAGATGCGCCTCACGCGCGTGGGGGCCTCTACCAAGGTCTGGATCGACGCGGACCCGTCCACGCAGCCCGCCGCCAGCGACGACGTCTAGCCGCCATCCCGTACCCCCCGTACCCGGGCGCCACGCCGACAGCGCATTGGGAAGAAGTCCTACACCCGCCGGGCGCCAGCCTTCCTACACTGTCCATTAGCGCCGCTGTACCGGCACCCGCCGGGCGCGGACTGTCTCAACCTGACCGATGGAGACCTCACCATGAACAAGGATCAAGTGAAGGGCCGTATGGAAGAGGCCAAGGGCAAGGCCAAGGAAGTCGCCGGCAAGATGACCGGCAAGACCTCGACGGAAATGAAGGGCAAGGCGCAGCAGGTGGCCGGCCGCACCCAGGCCGCGTACGGCGACGCCAAGCAGGACATGAAGGACATGAAGGACACGAAGAAGCCGCGCTAAAGGACGGCCATCCGGAGAAAGGCCATCCGGACAAAAGGGCGCCCAGGCGCCCTTCGGTAACCGAAAAAAGGCGGGGTGAGCCCCCGCCTTTCTTATTTGGGGCTGTCCAACCCCGGCAACACCCGCCCCGGATTCAGCAGGTTCTTCGGGTCCAGGGCGCGTTTTACCTGCCACATCAGTTCCAGTTCCACCTGCGACTTGTACTGCCGCAGGTCGTCGCGCTTGGCCACGCCAATGCCGTGTTCGGCCGAGATCGAGCCGTTTTCGGCGTGGGCCAGGCCGTCCACGAGGTCCGAGACGGGCTTGTACCACTGGCCGAGGAAGTCGGCGGCGCTGCGGTCCTTGGGGCGGAGCGGGTTGAAGTGGACGTTGCCGTCGCCCATGTGACCGTAGATGACCATGCGCGTGGCCGGCTCCAGCGCCAGCACGCGGGCGGAGGCGTTGCCGATGAATTCGGCGATGCGCGAGAGCGGCACCGAGACGTCGCACTTGATGCTGCCGCCGGTGCGCGTCTGGGCGTCCGAGATTTCCTCGCGGATGCGCCAGAAGGTCTGCGCGTCGGCTCCGCTCGCCGCCACGGCGGCATCCTTGACCCAGCCGCGCTCCAGGCCGCTCTCCAGGATCTGCATCAGCGTGGCGTTCAGCGCTTCCTCGTCGGCACCGGAGGTCAGTTCGACCAGCACCATCCAGTCGTGCGCCTCCGGCAGCGGCGAGGCGGTATCGCCCAGGTACTCCAGCACCAGTTCCAGCGCCGGCGCGGAGATCAACTCGAACGCCGTCACCGCCGGGCCGGCGAGCTGGCGCGCTTCGCCGAGCAGCTTCACGGCGGCGTCCGGGCTTTCCACGGCGATAAAGGCCACCGCCGACGCACGCGGCTGCGGCATCAGCTTCAGTACGGCGGCCGTGATGATGCCCAGCGTGCCTTCGGCGCCGACGAACAGGTGCTTGAGGTCGTAGCCGGTGTTGTCCTTGCGCAGCCCGCGCAGCGACGAAAACACCCGCCCGTCCGGCAGCACCACTTCCATGCCCAGCACGAGGTCGCGCATATTGCCGTAGCGCAGCACGGCCGTGCCGCCGGCGTTGGTGGAGAGGTTGCCGCCGATCTGGCAGGAGCCTTCCGAGCCGATGCGCAGCGGGAACAGCCGCCGGCTCTCCTCGGCGGCGGCACGGGCGCCGGCCAGCGTCACCCCGGCCTGCACGGTCATGGTGTCGTTGATCGTGTCGATGGCCAGCACGCGGTTCATGCGGCGCAGGTTGATGACCACGGCGGTGCCGCTGTCGTCCGGCACGGCCCCGCCCATCAGCGAGGTGTTGCCGCCCTGCGGCACCACGGGCACGTCATGGGCGTAGCACCATGCCATGACCGCGCTGACCTGCTCGGTGGTGGCGGGCAGCACCACCACGGGCGACTTGCCGCGATACAGTCGGCGGTAGTCGGTGACGTACGACTCGGTGTCGGCGGCGTCAGTCAGGCAGCCGGAGGCGCCGACGATGTCTTGCATCGCGGCGAGGATGGTATCGGGGGAGGGCAGGGCGGTCATCGCTCAGGGAATTCAGGCAGTCAGCCAATCAGGCAATCAGGCAATTCAGTAGGCAGCGCCGGGGCGCGTGGCGGCGGCGGTGGCCGTGTCGGGCAGGAACTCGGCGGCGAGCTTGCGGGCGGCATTGGCATAGACCAGCACGTCCACGCCGGTGGCGACGAAGGTGCAACCCAGCTCCAGGTAGCGGCGCGCGAGCGCGGGGTCGGACGTCAGCGTGCCGGCCGCCTTGCCGCTGGCGATGATGGTGCGCATGGCCGCTTCGATCTGCGCCTGCACCTCGGGGTGGCCGGGCTTGCCGCGATGGCCCATGGATGCCGCCAGATCGGCCGGGCCGATGAACACGCCGTCCACGCCATCCACGGCGCAGATCGCCTCCAGGTTCTGCATGGCAGCCACGGTCTCGGCCTGCACCAGCAGGCAGACTTCGTCATCGGCGATGTCGAGGTAGTCCGTGCGCGCGCTCCACTGGGACACCCGCGCCACCGCGCTGCCCACGCCGCGCACGCCGAACGGCGGGTAGCGCGTGGCGCGCACCAGTGCCGCCGCCTGCTCGGCGGTATCGACCATCGGCACCAGCAGGGTCCGGGCGCCCACGTCCAGCAGCTGCTTGATCAGCGCGGTCTCGCCGGCCACGGCGCGCACCACGGGCTGGGAGCGGTAGGGCGCCAGCGTCTGCAAGGTCTGGAGGATGCTGCGCACGTCGTTGGGGGCGTGCTCGCCGTCGATCAGCAGCCAGTCGAAGCCGGCCGTGGCGGTGATTTCCGCCAGATAGGGCGTGGCGGCGGACATCCACAGGCCGATCTGTGCCTGGCGCGCGGCCAGGGCGGCCTTGAAGGGGTTGTGGGCGGGCATCGGGAATCTCCTCTTTTATGGGTTCAGGGCAGGGGGTCAGAGCAGCTGGCCCTGGCAGAGGTACTTAGTATGCATGTAGTCGTCCAGGCCGTGGCGAGAACCCTCGCGCCCGTAGCCGGATTCCTTCACCCCGCCGAACGGCGCCGCCTCGGACGCCAGCGCGCCCTCGTTGATGCCGACGATGCCGGTTTCCAGCGCCTGGGCGACGCGCCAGATGCGCCGCACATCGTTCGAATAGAAGTACGCGGCCAGCCCGAACGGGGTGTCGTTGGCATGCCGGACCACCTCCTCCTCGCCGTGGAAGCGGAACACCGGCGCCACCGGGCCGAAGGTCTCCTCGCCGGCCAGCGCCATTGCCGGGGTGGCGTTCACCAGCACCGTGGGCGCGTAGTAGTGGGGGCCGTCGGCGCTCCGCACGCGCGCGCCGCCCGTGACCACCCGCGCGCCATGGGCGACGGCATCCTGCACGTGGCGGTCGATCTTGTCCACGGCGCGGGCGTTGATCATCGGGCCGATCTGGGCCGCCGGCTCGGTGGCCGGGCCCACGTGCAGCGCCTGCACCCGGGCGGCCAGCCGCTGGACGAAGTCGTCATGCACGGCGTCCTGCACGTAGACGCGGTTCGGGCACACGCAGGTCTGGCCGCCGTTGCGGAACTTGGCCGCCATCAGGCCGTCCACGGCGGCGTCCAGGTCGGCATCGTCAAAGACGATGAACGGCGCGTTGCCGCCCAGCTCCAGCGACAGCTTCTTGAGCGTGCCGGCGGACTCGCGAGCCAGATGCTTGCCCACCGGCGTGGAGCCGGTGAAGGTGATCTTGCGCACGCGCGGATCGGCCAGCCAGCTATCCACCACGGCCGGCGTGTGCTCGCGCGAGGCCGTGACGATATTGAGCACGCCCGCCGGCAACCCGGCCTGCTGGGCCAGCCATACCAGCGCCAGCGCGGTCAGCGGGGTGTCCTCGGCGGGTTTGGCCACCACGGTGCAGCCGGCCGCCAGCGCCGGGGCGATCTTGCGCGCGATCATCGCCAGCGGGAAATTCCACGGCGTGATGGCGGCCACCACGCCCACCGGCTCCTTGATCACCAGCATCTTGCGGCCCGGCACGGCCTCGGCAATCACGTCGCCACAGATGCGCGTGGCTTCCTCGGCGAACCATTCGACGTAAGACGCCCCGTAGCGCACCTCGCCCGTGCTCTCGTGCAGTGGCTTGCCCTGCTCGGCGGAGATGATGCGGGCCAGATCCGCCTCATGCGCCAGGATCAGCGCATGCCAGCGCTTGATGATCTGGGCGCGCTCCCGGGCGGTGCGGCGGCTCCAGGCGGGGAAGGCGGCCGCGGCGGCGTCGGCGGCCAGCGCGGCATCGGCGGCATGGCTGTCCGGCACGCTGGCGATGACCTCGCCGGTGGCCGGGTTGGTCACGGCCAGCCGCTGGCCGGCGCGGGCATCGGACCATTCCTGGCCGACGAGGTTCTGCGAACGCAACAGGTCCGCCTGAGCGAGGGAATCAAGCATGGGTGCGGGACAAGGGATGAAGGGTTAGCTGACGATGCCGAGATGCCAGGGCACGAATTCATGGTCGCCCAGGCCCAGCAGCTCGCTCTTGGTGGCTTCGCCGGAGGCGGCGCGCAGGATATGGGCGAAGATCCGCTCGCCCATCTGCGCCACGCTCAGCTCGCCGTCGAGCACGAGGCCGCAGTTGATGTCCATGTCCTCTTCCAGCCGGTGGAACATCGGCGAATTGGAGGCCAGCTTGATCGTCGGCGCCGGCTTGGAGCCGAACATCGACCCCCGCCCGGTGGTGAAGCAGATCAGGTTGGCGCCGCTGGCGATCTGGCCCGTGGCGGCCACCGGGTCGTAGCCCGGCGAATCCATGAAGACAAAGCCGGCCTGGTCGATCGGCTCGGCGTACTCGTACACGGCCTGCAGCGGCGTGGTGCCGCCCTTCATGGCCGAGCCGAGCGATTTCTCGAAGATGTTGGCCAGGCCGCCCTGCTGGTTGCCGTGGCCCACCACGCCGTTGAACTGGGCGTTGTGGCCGGCGGTGTAGCGCGCCCACCAGGCCAGCCGGTCGAGCAGCTTCTGGCCGACTTCGGGCGTCACGGCGCGGCGCGTGAGCATGTACTCCACGCCGTGAATCTCGGGGGTCTCGGAGAGGATGGCCGTGCCGCCGTGGCGCACCAAGATGTCCATGGCAGCGCCGAGCGCCGGGTTGGCGGTGATGCCCGAGAAGCCGTCCGATCCGCCGCACTCCAGCCCGATCTTGAGATGGCTGGCCGGCACCGGCTGCCGCGTGGCGGCGTTGGCGGCGGGCAGCATGGTCTCGATCGCCCGGATGCCGGCGGCAATGGTTTCGCGCGTGCCGCCGGTGTCCTGCATCACCAGCGTGTGGAGGTTCTCGCCCGGCACCAGCCCCTGCGAATCGACCAGCGAAGCCACCTGATTGCGCTCGCACCCAAGCCCGACGATCAGCACCCCAGCCAGGTTCGGATGGCGCGCGTAGCCGGCCAGCGTGCGGCGCAGTACGTCGAAATGCTCGCTGGGGGAGGACATGCCGCAGCCGCTGCTCTGGGCGAACGCGGCCACCCCATCGACATTGGGATACGCCGCCAGCCGCTCCGGCGTGAAGTGCGCGGCGATGTGCTTGATCACCGTGGCCGAGCAGTTCACCGACGACAGGATGCCGATAAAGTTGCGCGTGCCCACCCGCCCATCGGGGCGGACGTAGCCCATGAAGGTGGCGCGCTCGGCCTCGGGCACGTACTGCACGGGGCGCACGTCGCGGCAGAATTCGGGGTCGCGGTAGAAGTCCACCAGCCGCAGATTGTGGCTGTGCACGTGCTCCCCGGCGGCGATGTCGCGATCGGCCACGCCGATCACGGTGTCGTACTTGCGCACGGCCTCGCCCTGGGCAATGGCGCGCGCGGCGATCTTGTGGCCAGCCGGCACCTGCGCACGGGCGCGCACGCCCAGGTCGGGCAGGGGCTGGCCCAGCGTGAGGTCGCTGCGCGCGATCAGCACGTTGTCGTTGGCATGGAGCCGGATGACGGGGTTCGGATTCACGATGGACGTTGCCGTTCAAAAAGCGTTTTGGGTCAGCTCAGGGCAGCTCAGTTCAGCTCTGCTGGAGCATTTCCTTCAGTTTCAGGCGCTGGATCAACTGGGTTTCCTGGTCGTAGACCGTGGACACGTACTTCTTGTAGTCCGGTCCGTCGAGGTACATCACGGGCGCGTCGATGCGGGCGGCCACGGCCTTGAATTCGTTGCTGGCCACGGCGGCGCGGAAGGCTTCGCGCAGCTTCTTCTCGATGGCCGGCGGCAGGCCCTTGGGGGCGCCGATGCCGTTGGGGGCCTCCACCACCACGTTGTAGCCCAGCTCCTTGAGCGTGGGTGTGCTGGCGAAGCGCGGCGTGCGCTGCTCGCCCCAGGTGGCCAGCAGGCGCAGCTTGCCGGCCTCCACATGCGGCGCCCACGAGCTGGAGTCCGCCAGCAGATCCACCTGCCCGGCCAGCACGTCCTGCAACGCCTGCGCGCCGCCCTTGTAGGCGATGGCGTTGAACTTGACGCCGGCTGCCATCGCAAACTGCTCCATGCCCACGTGCGTGGCGCCGCCGATGCCGGCGTGCGCATAGGTGAGCTTGCCCGGGTCCGCCTTGGCGGCGGCAATCACGTCCTGCAGCGTGTGGAAGCGGGAATTGGCCGGCACGGCGATGCCGAAGGTCTGGCCGGAGGTGCGCGCCAGATAGGTCAGCTCGGTGCGCGGGTCCAGTTGCAGCATGCCAAGCTGGGAGAAGCGCGTGACCGAGATCGGGATCTGGCCGATGGTGTAGCCGTCCGGGTTGGCGCGCGCCAGCGCCTTGGTGCCGATCATGCCGGACGCGCCGGCCTGGTTTTCCACCACCACCGACTGGCCGAGCAGGCCGGCCGCTACCTGGCACAGCGCGCGCATCGACTGGTCCGCCGTGCCGCCCACGGGCCACGGGCAGATGAACTTGATGGGCCGCTCGGGGTAGGCGGCCGCAGCGCGGGCGCCGTTCGGCAGGATCAGGCCGGCGGTGCCAGTGGCAGCCGCCACGGCAGTGGCTGCGCCGCCCAGCAACAGCCGGCGGCGGGCGAGACTGGTCGGCAGTTCTGAAGGGGAAGCGGTAAGGGAAGCGGTAAGGGAAGCGGTAAGGGAACCGGTGGGGGAAGCGGTGGGGATACCGTGTGCCATGTTGTCTCCGTCTCTTTTGTGTTTGCGTTCTGGGCGGTGGTGCTTTGCCATCGCCATGCCGTGATTGTGGTCTTGCCAGTCATAACAATCCAATCAAGAAATGGCATTGCTTCATAACCTTAAGGTTAGATAGACTGCCTGACATGGCCCATATCGACCGCGCGCTGCGCTCCAATATCAAGCTGCGCCACCTGCAACTGCTGGTGGCGCTGGATGAATTCCGCCATCTGGGCCGCACGGCCGAGTTCCTGGCGGTGAGCCAGCCGGCGGTGTCCAAGGTGCTGGCCGAGGTGGAGAAGATGCTGGGCATGACGCTGTTCACGCGCTCCACGCGCGGCACGGAGCCCACGCCGGCGGGGGAGTCGCTGGTGCGCTTTGCGCGCTCGGTGCTGGCGCAGTACGAGGTCACGCGCGATGAAATCGAGTCCGTGGCCAGCGGCGCCGCCGGCCGGGTGCGGGTGGGGTCGATGGGCGCGGCGCTGCCGGTGCTGCTGGCGCGCGCCGTCACGCGGCTCAAGGCGCAATCCCCGCGCGCCACGGTGCTGGTGGAGGAGGGCGACCTGACGCACCTGCTGCCGCGCCTGCGCCTGAGCGAACTCGATGTGATCGTGGGGCGGCTGGAGCCGGCCTACGCGGCGCCGGATCTGGTGACCGAGCCGCTCTATGAAGAGCCGATGGTGGCTATCGTCGGCGCCGGTCATGCGCTCGCCGGCAAGGCCCGGCCGGACTGGGCCGACCTATCGGCCATGCCCTGCGTGCTGCCGCCGCCGTGGGCGTCGCTGCGCGTGAAGATCGAACAGACCTTCTTCCGGCACGGCCAGCAGCCGCCCGCCGATGTGATGGAATCGTCATCCTATCTGGCCGTGACGACCTTCGTTGCCCAGCGCGGCGCGGCGGGGTTCGTGGCGCGGTCGGTGGGGCAGCAACTGGAGGCGGAAGGGCGTTTCCATGTGCTGCCGCTCGATGTGGAGGTGGCGTTGCCGCCCGTGGGCCTGATCCGGCTGCGCGAGCGCCGGCAGGCCCCGAGCGCGGAGCAGTTGATCGACTGCCTCCGGGCGGAGGCAGCGTCGATTCAATCTTCTGGTCAAGCGTCGATCCAATCCGCAATCAAACCGCAGAGACGTCCCGCGCCGGCTCCGTCACGCCGGACAACGGCGGATCGGTAACGATCGAGCGCAGCGCCGGCTCGGGCGCCGCCAGCGCGGCCAGGTCCGGTACCGGGCGGCGCAGGGTGGGGGAGGTGGCGAAGGCGGTTTCCATCGCCTGCGCGATGCCCAGCGTCTGGCGGTCCGCGCGGAAGCCGCCGGTCACCTGGAGCCCGAACGGCATGCCGGCGATGTCCGTGCCGCAGGGCAGCGCGATCGACGGATGCGTGGTCAGCGTAACCACGTAGGTCAGCGCCAGCCAGCGGTAGTAGTTGGCCTGCGGCTGGCCGCCCACGGTGTCGGCGTAGAGGCGCGTCCACGGAAACGGCGAGACCGGCGTGGTCGGCGACAGGATCACGTCATAGTCCCGATACGCCGCCTGGAAGCGCTGCAGGATGCGTGTCTGCTCCGCCTGCGCCCAGGCGCTGTCCACCAGCGACATGCGTGCGCCCATCTCGTAGTTGGCGCGGGTATTCGGCCCCAGGCTCGACGGATCGCGCGTGTAGGCATCGTGCATGCCGGCCACGAAGCTTTCGGCGCGCAGCACGTCGAAGCAGCGGTGCACATCGCCCAGGTCGAACGTCACCGGCTCGCAACTGCGGAACAGGTGCTTCATCGCGGCGATCTTGGCGCGGAAGGTCTGGCGGATGTCGTCGTCCACATCGCAGCAGCCGAAGTCCTCGGTGTAGCCCACGCGCAGGGAGCCCAGGTCGACATTGGCCGGCACCAGGAAGGCCAGCGGATCGCTCTCGAAGCTCAGCGGGTCCGTCACCGAGAGCCCGGCCGAGGCGGCGAGCTGGAGGCAGGCATCGGCCACCGTGCGGCCCATCGGGCCGACCACCGAGATCGGCGTCCAGCCCAGCAGCTTGCGCGAACTCGGCACCAGCCCTGGCGAGGGCCGGAAGCCCACCACGCCGCACTTGGCGGCCGGAATGCGCAGCGAACCGCCCGTGTCCGAGCCGGTGCACACCGGCAGGAAGTCCGCCGCCAGCGCAGCGGCGGAGCCGCCCGACGACCCACCCGCATTGAGATTCGGATTGAACGGATTGCCGGTGGCGCCCCACACCACGTTGCGCGAATTGGCGCCGGCGCCCATCTCGGGCACGTTGGTCTTGGCCGTGACGATGGCGCCGGCGGCGCGCAGCCGGGCCACCAGCACGTTGTCCTGCGCCGGCACGTTGCCGCGATACAGCGGCGAGCCGAAGGTGGTGAGCAGGCCGGCGGTGGCCTCCAGATCCTTCACGCCTAGCGGCAGGCCGTGCAGCAGCCCGAGCGGCTCGCCGCGCATCACGGCGCGTTCGGCCTCGCGCGCCTGCTCGCGGGCGCGTTCGAAGTCGGTGGCCGTGATCGCGTTGATCTTCGGGTTATAGGCCTCGATCCGCGCGATGCAGGCATCGAGCAGCGCGACGGGCGAGATTTCCTTGTTGCCGATCAGGCGGCGCAGTTCCACTGCCGACAGGGTCGGCAGGCTGTCTTGCAGGGGCATGGTGTCTCCGGAGCCAGGCGTCAGGGTTGGGTTACTCGGCCTGGATATTGGCGGCGCGCGCGATGGCACGCATCTGGGGCGTTTCCTTGACGATCTTCGCGGCCACCTGCGCGCCGGTGGCGAAGGTCGGCTCGAAGCCGTTGTCGATCAGTTTCTGGCGTGTGGCGGGGTCCGCCGCCACTTCGCCCAGGGTCTTCTCAAGCTTGGCCTTCACGTCGGCGGGCACGCCGGCCGGGGCGACGATGACGAGCCACGTGGCGGCGTCCATGCCGGGGTAGCCGCTCTCGGCCACCGTGGGCACGTCCGGCAGCAGGGCCGAGCGCTTGGCCGTGGTCACGGCAATCGCCTTGACCTTGCCGGCCTTCACCTGCGGGATGGCGGCGGTCACGGTGTCCATGCTGAACGGGATCTGGCCGCCGATCAGGTCCGTCATGGCCGGCGCGCTGCCCTTGTAGGGCACGTGGAGCATCTTGGTGCCGGTGAGGGTTTGCAGCGCCTCGCCCGCGAAGTGCGCCGTGGTGCCGGCGCCGAACGAGCCATAGGAATACTTGCCCGGCGAGGGTTTGACCATCGCCACGAATTCCTTGAGGTTGTTGGCCGGCGTGTCGCGGTTGGCCAGCAGGATCAGCCCGGTCACGCCCATCTGGGCCACGGGGTCGAAGCTCTTGATGGGGTCGTACGGCAGCTTGGCGTGGATGGCCGGGTTGACCGTGAAGGTGGTGCCGGAGGTAACCAGCAGCGTGTAGCCGTCAGGTGCCGCCTTCGCCACAAAACTGGCGCCGACGATGGTGCCCGCGCCGGGCCGGTTGTCCACCACCACGGTCTGGCCAAGCCGTTCGCCAAGCTTCTGGCCGACGATACGGCCGATCACGTCGGTGGAGCCGCCCGGCGGGAACGGAATCACCAGCTGGATCGGCTTGGTCGGGTAGCCGCCCTGCGCGGCGGCGGTGCCGGCCACGCTGGCAAGGCCCAGCGCGAGGGCGCCGGCCATGGGGGCCAGCGTCAGGCGACGGCCACGCGGGAATCGATACGAAAGGCGGGGGGCGGGGAAAAGCATGAACAGGCTCCGGCAGTAGAGAGAAAGGACACGTCACAGGCTTCGTTGGATCTCATCGTAAGCCGGTCCATGCTTGCGGTGTGCGCAATCTTTCGAATATTCGATTGCCATATCGGCAATCTTCGCTAGACTGGCGACGTTGGTGTCATGTGCCATCCCGGAGATTCCATGTCGTACCGCACCCTGCAGGAAACCGCCGTCCGCTACTTCCTGGAAGTGGTGCGGACGGGGTCGGTCAAGGACGCCGCGCTGAAGCTGAACGTGGCGCCCTCCGCCGTGAGCCGGCAGGTGGCGCGGCTGGAGGCCGAACTGGACACCCTGCTGTTCGACCGCCGCGCACGCGGGCTGGTGCCCAATGCGGCGGGCGAGTTGCTGGCCGCCTACGCCAAGCGCACGCAACAGGACATCGAGCGCGTGACCGGCGATATCCAGGCCCTGCGCGGCCTGCGCGCCGGCCGGGTGCGCCTGGCCAGCGTGGCCGGGCTGGCGCACGAGTTCCTGCCCTCGCTGGCGGCGGCGTTCCGCGCGCAGCACACCGGCATCCGCTTCGATCTCGAAGTCTGCCCGCAGGCCGACGTGGCGCGCCGCATCCGCGATGGCGAGGCTGACATCGGCGTGACCCTGAGCGGGCTGCCCGAGCCGAACATCGAGGTGGAACTGCGCCACCCGGCGCCGGTGCTGGCCATCATGGCGCCCGACCATCCGCTGGCCGGCCAGCGCCAGATCTCGCTCTCGCAGGTGGTGGCCTACCCGCTGGCGCTGGCGCCCGCGGACAGCTCGCTGCGTCAGTTGCTGGACACCAGCTGTAGCCGGCAGGGCCTGAACTACGAGACCATCTTTTCCAGCAATTACCTCGATTCGCTGGTGTCGTTCGCGGCGGCGGGCGGGGGGGCGATCACGTTCTATGGCGAGGTGTCCGTGCGCAGCCGGCTGGCCGCCGGGCTGATCGCCGCCGTGCCGCTGCGTGACCGCGAGATGAACGAGCGCTATATCGAGGTCCAGACCCTGGCCAAGCGCAACCTGCCCGAGGCCGCCCGCGCCTTCCTCCAGCAACTGACCGATTCCCTGACCGGCATGGGGGAGGCCCATGAGCCTGCCTGAGCGGTAATGATTGCCGAACAGGCAATCGACTATTCGATTCATTGCACATGAAGGATGTGCCGCCACCCGGCCTGCCTTGGCAGAATCGTGGCTGACGCCGCCCCCTCTATATAGAACCATCTCGATATGACCGATTCGTCCGCGCCCGGTAATCCTTCCTCCACCGCCGTCATCGTCCTTGGCGCCGGCATCGTGGGCGTCTCCACCGCGCTGGCCTTGCAGCAGCGCGGCCATGCGGTCTGTCTGGTCGATCGGCAGGCGCCGGGCCGGGCCACGTCCTACGGCAATTGCGGCATCCTCCAGCGCGAGGCGGTGCGGCCCTACGCCTTCCCCCGCAACTGGCAGGCGCTGCTGCGCGTGGCCACGGGGCAGGGCAACGACGTGCACTACCACCTGCGCGCGCTGCCGGCACTGGTGCCGGCGCTGGCGCGCTACTGGCACGCGTCGGCGCCCGCACGCTATGCCGGCACGGTGGCGGCCTACAGCGCGCTGATCCGCCATTGCCTCGATGAACACGCGCCGTGGATCGCCCGTGCCGGGGCGCAGGACCTCGTGCGCCACGATGGCTGGCTGGAGGCGTACCGCAGCGAAGCCGAATTCGATGCCGCCGCCCGCGACGCCACGGCTGTGGCCGCCGACCATGCGCTCGATCACGCCCTGCTGGACCGCGCGGCGCTGCACCAGGCCGAGCCTGCCCTGCGCGACGTGCTGGCCGGCGCCATCCATTGGCGCGACCCGTGGACCGTGAGCGATCCCGGCGAACTGGTCGCCCGCTATGCGGCGCTGTTCGAGCGGCAGGGCGGCACCTTCTGCCACGGCGACGCCGCCACGCTGCGCGCCAGCGGATCGGGCTGGCAGGTATCCACCGCGGACGGCAAGGTCGAGGCCGCGCAGGCCGTGATCGCGCTGGGGCCGTGGGCGGCGGACCTGACCACGCGGCTGGGCTATCGGCTGCCGCTGTTCGTCAAGCGCGGCTATCACCGCCACTATGCGGCCGAGGCGATGCCGTCCAAGCCCGTGCTGGACGCCGAGAACGGCGTGCTGCTGGTGCCGATGCGGCAGGGCCTGCGCGTGACCACGGGCGCGGAGTTTGCCCATCGCGACGCGCCGCCCACGCCGGTCCAGTCCGGCCGGGCCGAGCAGATCGCCGCGCAGATGGTGCGGCTGGGCGCCCCCGTGGAGGCGCAGCCGTGGATGGGCGCCCGCCCGTGCATCGCCGACATGCTGCCCGTGGTGGGCCGGGCGCCGCGCCACCCCGGGCTCTGGTTCCATTTCGGGCATGGCCACCAGGGGCTGACGCTCGGGCCAGCCACGGCGCGGCTGCTGGCCGAGCTGTTCGACGGGGACGCGACGTATGTGGATGCCGCGCCGTACGATCCGCGCCGGTTTGGAGGCTAGGCGCTAGGCGCTAGGTGCTAGGTGCTTAGGTGCTTAGGTGCTTAGGTGCTTAGGTGCTTAGGTGCTTAGGCGGCCGGGCGTTCGCGCCGCGTCCGGGCGGCTGACGCCGCGCCGCCGTCGGTTCGCCGCGTGGGGCTGTTGCGCCGGGTGGCGCCGGTGGTAACCTCCCAGCGTTCCCGATCCGCCCCCGGCCCCTGGCCCCCACCCCCCACCCCACCGTGCGCCATCCTGATCCGCAGATGTGGCGGTCCGCCGCCGACCAACGCGCCTATGAGGACGCCCGCCGCAACGTGCGCGCGCTGCGTGGCTTCTATATCCACCTGACGCTCTACGTGGTGGTCAACACCATCCTCGTGCTCTGGAACGTGTTCGGCGCCTCGCACCGGCCCTGGTCCGGCGGGCCGCTGCTGGGCTGGGGACTGGGGCTGACCGCCCATGGCGTGCTGGTCTGGAGCCGCGTGGGCCTGCTCGGGCGCCGCTGGGAGGAGCGCAAGATCGCCGAGTACATGGCGCGCGAGCAGGTGCGCACGCTCTCCACCGAGAAGCAGCTGGTGGAGGCGCAGATGCGGCTGCTGCAGGCCCAGATCGAGCCGCATTTCCTGTTCAATACGCTGGCCAACGTGGTGAGCCTGATCGAACCGGCGCCGCACAAGGCCACGCTGATGCTCGAACACTTCATCGCCTACCTGCGCGCGTCGCTGGCCGCGAGCCGGGCCACGCAGGGCACGGTGGCGCAGGAGGCCACGCTGCTGCGCGACTACCTCGCCCTGATCGAGATCCGCATGGGCGAGCGGCTCCAGTATCGGATCGACGTGGACCCGGCGCTGAACGAGGTGCCGCTGGCGCCGATGCTGCTCCAGCCGGTGGTGGAGAATGCGATCCGGCACGGGCTGGAGCCGAAGATCGAGGGCGGGCACCTGACCGTGCGGCTGACGCGGCGCGGCGGGCGCATGCTGGCCTCGATCGAGGATGACGGCATGGGCTTCCGTCCATCGGCCAGCGCCGGCGTGGGGCTCTCCAACCTGCGCGACCGGCTGGCCGTGCTCTACGACGGCGAGGCGCAGGTGCGCATCGTGGAGCGCTCGCCCGGCACGGCCGTCCACATCGACATTCCGCTGTCCGCCCCCTTCCGAAACGGAGAGACCCCATGACCCGGACGCCCACCGCGCTGATCGCCGATGACGAGGAACACCTGCGCACGCACCTGCGCGGCAAGCTGGAGCGGCTGTGGCCCGAGTTGCGCATCGTGGGAGAGGCGGCCAATGGCGTGGAGGCCGCGCAGGCCATCGCGCAACTGGCGCCGGCGGTGGCCTTTCTCGATATCAAGATGCCGGGGCTGTCCGGGCTGGAGGTGGCGCAGGGTATCGAGACCGACACGCGGGTGGTCTTCGTCACCGCCTTCGACCAGTACGCGCTGGACGCCTTCGAGCGCGAGGCCGTGGACTATCTCGTCAAGCCGGTGACGGACGAGCGCCTGGCGCGGTCCGTGGAGCGGCTGCGCAAGGCCTTCCAGGAGGCGGCGCCCCTGCCGGAGCTGGCGCAACTGCTGAGCCAGCTCACGCGCGGCCCGGGCCGCCCGGAGGCCGGCACGGCACCGCTGCGCTGGGTGCGGGCAAGCCGGGGCAACACCACCAGCCACGTGCCGATCCAGGACGTGCTGTACTTCCAGGCCGACGACAAATACGTGGTGGTGCATACGCGCGACGGCGAGCACCTGATCCGCACGCCGCTGGCCGAGCTGATGGAGGGGCTCGACCCGGACACCTTCTGGCAGGTGCATCGCTCGACCATCGTCAATATGGAATACGTGGCCGGCACGCGACGGGACGACGCCGGGCGGCTGTTCGTGCGGCTGCAGAATCGGGAACCTCAGGGGGAAACCAAAAGCGAGACCGAACTGCCGGTCTCGCGCGCCTACGTGCACCGCTTCCGCCAGATGTAGCGGGGGCTTAGTCGCGGTTCATGAACTGCTCGATCTTGCGGGATTCCCAGTCGCGGCCGCGCTGCGAGACGCGCCACCAGACCAGCAGGCCATGGATCGCCAGCCCGAGCCCCCAGGCCAGCGTGGTGGTGAGCGGCCACGGCCAGCCGGCCTCCACCGAACGGTGCGCCCAGCTGGGCGACGGCATGAACAGGAAGCGGAACCAGAGCCATCCGTTCACGGCCAGGTAGATCAGCAGGTGAAGATACCAGCCACGCAGCGCCCGAACCATGCGGTGGGCGCGCCAGTACGCCATGGCGTTCTCGTCGGCGGGGTTGGCGGGGCGGTGCATCGCGTCGTGTCGCATCGGAAACCTCATCGGTGGGGTGGATGAGGACAAATTACGCCGCCGACGGCCGGCATGCCAGGGCGAGGCGCCGAATCGACGGTTCCGCTTCGCGAACGACCGGAGCGGGGCGCCAGTGACAGGGCGCGTTGCAAGGGAATTGAAAGCTTATACGGGGTTAACGCGTGACTATCGCGGCGATTAGACACCTTAGCTGGAATAGTCTGTTGCCCATCCTGTCCATTGCATTGCAGCAATCACCACCTAATCTTCGTGTGACAGTTCTTTCGGTTACAACAAGGAGGTACCGCCATGAACCTGACGCTCGAAGCCATTCTGCCCGCCCAACGTGAAACCGGCGCGGCCGTGGGGGACTCGGTCACTGCCATTCAACACCAGGACATCGTTGTCGCGTTCTCCGCGCTGATGGCTTCGCAGCAAGTGGCGGTGCTGCACATGCTCTATCCGCGCACCGATGCGCGCACGCACCGCAGCCTCGGCCACCTGGTCAACGCGCTGCACGGCCACGGCCTGCACCGCGTGGCGGAGCTGGTGGATCAGGAAGCGCACTACCTCGTCTTCAAGGACCCGACCGAAGCCTGGCGCGCCATGCACGAGATTCGCCATGACTCGCTGGCCATCGGCGTGCACCTGTACTACAAGGGCAAGACCGGCGACGCCGCCGAGGCGGCGCTGGACCTCGACGCCCATCGCGTGCACTGACCGCGTGGAAGCCCCGGGGGCTTACTGCGGGGCTTCCACGCGGCAGGTCATCGCCGGCTTGCCCGGTAGCGCAAGCTGGGCCTCGGGGCCCTTGTCCCACAACATCGCCTCGCCGGCGTCGGTCGTGGCCGCATAGCGGGCCCCCGACGCCGCGCGCGTCTGCGGCAGCAGCAGCTTCTTGTCCAGCCAGGTCAGGTAGGCGTAGCCGGGCTCGGTCTGGACGAAGGTGCCCAGGATCAGCGCGTCGGCGCCCGGGCAGCGCAGCGAGAATGGCCCCCGGCTGATGCCCTTGTCGTCCTGCGTGCGCGCGCCGGCGTAGTTCTGGCGCAGCACGTGAATCCGGTCGATGTATTCGGCGGTGGTGCAGACGCGCGCGTCGGTGGCCTTCCAGCAGTCGTTGCGGCCCTTGATCCAGCCGCGCTGCTCGGCCAGCAGTGTCTTCTTGCGGCCCGTGCTCATCGAGCGCGCATCGAGCGCCAGCCCGTACAGGCGCGTCGTTTCCTTGTCGAGCCGCGCCAGTGTGTCGTCCTTGCAGATCATCTGCTCGACCTGGCCTTCGGCCCGCTTGCAGTCGAAGCTGGGGCTGGCGGCGTGCCCCGCGCCCGTCAGCGCGCCGAGCATGGCACATTGCGCGGTGACAGACAGGATGCGGCGTGGAAGCATGGCCAGACCTCCTCCGGGCGTGGTCAGCCCGCGTTGCGTTCCAGGACGACGAAGTGCTTGCGCACGGGCTCGATCACTTCAAATACCCCTTCGAAACCGGCCGGGATCACACAGGCATCCCCGGGGCCGAACTCGCGCGCCACGCCGGCATGGTCGATGATCCGCAGCCGGCCGCTGATGACGTGGAAGAACTCCTCCTTGCCAGCCGGAAACGCAATGCGCCAGGCGCCAGGCTCGCATGCCCAGATCCCGCAGTCGAAATCCCCCGCCGTGGCGCTGTAGTGCGTCCACGTGGTGCGGGCCGGATTGCCCTCGACAAGACGATCCGGCCGGGGCCGGTCGTGCGTGGGTGCAGGCTCGGCGCGGAAATCGGTGAGAGCGGGCAGGGCGGGGTGGGAGTCTGACACGGTGACGGATGGATGGCGGATGAATACAAGCCGCAAGTGTAGCGCGGCCCGTTGGCGTCACACGTGGGCAAGCGAACGGTGGCATGCGGGTGCATAAGGCACCACACGTGCGTCGTCCGCATGTGTGTCAAGCGCCATACGGGCCTGCGGGGGATGGGCAACAGTAATAAAACGTAATAAAAAATTTCCAAGCGTGTGGAAACGACTTTCCCTCGGCCACTTCATCGGAATTGGCAGAAATTGATGGAATTTTGTCCTGTGTAGCGTGAAGAAGCCCAGGCGGATGCCTCTGCATGCTCATTACGTATGCGAAATGATTCGCATTTGTACTTTTATTTACACACTCATACAATCGCGCCCCGTAGGCAGCACTACTCATAACAGGCAGTTCACGGGGAAGAAGCAGATGAGCAAGTATTCGGAGGTATTCCGTCCTAACGTACTGGTGACCGCGCTGGCCGGCCCGATGGCCCTGATGGCCATGCAGGGCGCCGCCGCCCAGGAAGCCGCACCGGCCACGCTGGCCGCCGCGCCGCCCGCCGCGTCCCGTCCCGTCCAGCAATTGCAGGATGTGACGGTCAAGGCAGTTCGCGAGGACGGCTACAAGGTCGATCAGGCAGAATCGCCGAAATTCACTGCGCCACTGCTCGATACTCCGAAGTCCGTCACCATCGTGCCGGCGGAAGTGATCCAGCAATCGGGCTCGGTGACGTTGCAGGACGCCCTGCGCACCACCCCCGGCATCACCTTTGGCGCGGGCGAGGGCGGCAATCCGCTTGGCGACCGCCCGTTCATCCGCGGCTTCGACTCCGGCGCCAGCATCTTCGTGGACGGCGCGCGCGACGCGGGCTCGCAAACGCGCGACACCTTCAACATCGAGAACATCGAGGTCATCAAGGGCCCCAGCTCGGCCTACGGTGGCAAGGGCTCGGTGGGCGGCATGATCAACATCGTGTCGAAGCTGCCGACCAAGGAAAACTTCGTGCAGGGCTCGGTCGGCGTCGGCACCGATGCCTACAAGCGTGCCACGGTCGATGGCAACTACGTCCTCAATGACAACACCGGCCTGCGCCTGAACGCCATGGCGATGGACGCCAACACGCCGGGCCGCGAAGCCGTGGGCGGCCATTCGTGGGGTTTCGCGCCGTCGGTCACGTTCGGCCTGAACAGCCCGACCAAGGTCACGCTGTCCTACTACCATCTGCAGGGCCGCGACATGCCGGACTACAGCATCCCGTATGCGCGTCCGTCGGCAACCGCCACCAAGGCCAACCCGGTGGGACCGGCCAACGTGGACCGCAACAACTTCTACGGGCTGACCAGCCGCGACTTCCGCGAGACGCAGACCGACATCGCCACGGCCATCGTCCAGCACGAATTCAGCGAGAAGCTGACCTTCCGCAACACCACGCGCTGGGGCCGCAGCAGCAACGATTACATCGTCACGAACCCTGACGACAGCCGCGGCAACGTGCCGAACGGCTTTGTGTACCGGAGTAGTAAAAACCGTGATTCTTCGACGGACACGCTGATCAACCAGACCGATTTCATCGCCAAGTTCGACACTGGCCGTCTCAAGCACTCGATGCTGTTCGGCTTCGAGTTCAGCCGCGACGACACGGACAACACGCCGTACAACGTGGTGCCGGGCGCCACGGGCGCCACGGGCACCACGTGCAACACCGCGCTGCTCAACAGCGGCGACTGCACGAGCCTGTACAACCCGAACCCCGGCGCGGTCTGGACCGGCCGCGTCGGCAAGATGGGCTACACGCAGACCACCAAGACCGACACGCGCGCGGTGTACCTGTTCGATACCGTCGAACTCACCAGGCAGTGGCTTATCAACGGCGGCGTGCGCTACGACAGCTACCGCACCACCTCGGCCACGCCGGCGTACACCAACCCGAACACGAACGCGGCCGTGGCGGCGGTGAACCTGGCCAACAATTCGAGCTTCTTCAACTATCAGGCCGGCATCGTCTACAAGCCGGTGGACATCGGCAGCATCTACCTGTCGTACGGCACGGCGTCCACTCCGCCGGGCACCTCCAACGGCGACGGCTCGGACAACCTGTCGGCGCAGGTCCAGAACCTGGACCCGGAGCGCAGCCGCGCCTGGGAACTCGGCACCAAGTGGGACCTGCTCGGCAAGCGGCTGTCGCTGACCGGCGCCATCTTCCAGATCGAGAAGAACAACGCCCGCGTGGCGGTAGACGCGAACACCACGGCCAACGTCGGCAAGCAGGAAGTGCGCGGCTTCGAGCTGGGCTTCGCGGGCAGCGTGACGGACAAGTGGAACCTGTTCGGCGGCTACACCTACCTGGACAGCGAGCTGAAGGACAACGGCCCGCAGAGCGCCAACGCGGCCAACAACGGCAACCAGTTCCCGAATACGCCCAAGAACAGCTTCAGCCTGTGGAGCACGTACCAGGTGCTGCCGGCGCTGACGGTGGGCGGCGGCGCCTACTATGTGAGCAAGGTGTACGGCAATCCGGCCAACTCGACCTATGTGCCGGCGTACTGGCGCTTCGACGCCATGGCGGCGTACCGTGTCAACAAGAATCTGACCCTGCAACTCAATATTCAGAACTTGTTTGACAAGACCTACTACACCAAGGCATTCACGACCCACTACGCCGCACTGGCGCCGGGACGCTTTGGTATGCTGACGGCGAACTTCCGCTTCTAAGCCGACTACCCCCGGCGGTAACGCCGGGGGGCATACCATCATGATGTTGCAGATTCCGGACGTATTGTCCAAAGACCAGGTGGCACGTTGCCGCGCGCTGATGGACGCGGCTGACTGGGCCGATGGCAACCAGACCTCTGGTTATCAGTCCGCGCTGGCCAAGCGCAACCTCCAGTTGCCCGAAGGGTCGCCGGTGGCGCGCGAGGTGGGCAACCTGATCCAGGACGCGCTGGCCAACAGCGCGCTGTTCTTCTCGGCGGCGCTGCCCCTGAAGGTCTATCCGCCGCTGTTCAACCGCTACGAAGGCGGGCACACGTTCGGCAATCATGTCGACAACGCCATTCGCTTCCTGCGCGGCACAGATTTCCGCATCCGCAGCGACCTCTCGGCCACGCTGTTCCTGACCGAGCCCGAGGACTACGACGGCGGGGAACTCGTGGTGGAAGACACCTACGGCCAGCAGCGCGTGAAACTGCCGGCCGGCCACATGGTCCTCTACCCGGCCACGAGCGTGCATCACGTCACCCCGGTCACGCGCGGCGCGCGGGTGTCGTCATTCTTCTGGATCCAGAGCATGGTCCGCGATGACGGCGAGCGGGCGATGCTGTTCGAGCTGGACCACCGCCTGCGCCAGGTCACCGCCACGCTTGGCAACGAACACGACGCCGTGATCGGCCTCACCGGCCTCTATCACAACCTGCTGCGCCGCTGGGCCGACGCCTGAGTGGCCCGGCCGCGATGGCGCTTCATTTCCACAAAAAAGCGGCCGCACAAAGAAATACCCCGACGCGCGGGATCGTCGGGGTAGTAAGAGTTGCCAAGTCGTTTGGGGTCGTGTCGAGTGACCCTGGGGCAAGTGTGACCTGCGACGCTACGCCCGCCAATAACTCAGCTGAGTTATTGCAGGAAACGAAGGCAGAGTCGGCAGATTCCACTGCTGCGCTGCGAGATTCTGAACAAAAGAACGAAATTCCATGATGTGCAGGGAAAGGCGCCGCCAGCCCCCGTGCGCGCTTGGCATCACGCGTTAGGGTGAGGCGGCGCCCCTACCCATTGGCGTCGCGCCGGCCGGCCTCGCTGTGCGTTGCGGGATGGTGGGGATATTGCACCAGCAGCGCGCTCACCACGCCATTGGTCCAGCCGAAGCCATCCTGCAGCGGATACTCGCCGCCCCCGCCGCCCTGGGCGCCATCGCTGCGCGGCCCGAGCCGGTATTTCTCGACCAGCTTGTACTCGTGGGTGTAGAGGCTGGCCACCGTGGCCAGCCAGCGCTGCGCGATCTCGTCGGCCAGCGCCTTGCAGCCGTAGTGCCGCAACCCGTGGATGGCGATCCACTGCAACGGGGCCCAGCCATTGGGCTGGTCCCACTGCTGGCCGGAGTTGCGCTCGGTCGTGGCCAGGCCCCCCGCCTCAAGCAGCCGGGCGCGCGCCACTTCGGCCACCTGCGCGGCCTGCGCCGGTGTGGCCAGCCGCAGGTAGAGCGGCATCAGCGTCGCTGCCGTCAGCAGGTCGCGCCGCTTGCCGCGCTGCCAGTCGAAATCGAAGAATGCGCCGGTGTCTTCGTCCCACATGCTGGCGAAGATGGCGTGGCGCCGCCGGTGGGCGGCTTCCGTGTATCGCCTGGCGGAATCGTGGTCGCCGCTTGCCCTGCACAGCGTGGCCAGCCGGATCTCGGCATGCCAGAGCAGGGCGTTGAGGTCGATGGGCAGGATGCAGGTGGTGCGGATGGTGGCGAGCTCGCTGGCCGGCGCCTGCGAATACCCGGCTGTTGGATCGGGTTGGGCATCGCACCAGCGCGAACTGAAATCCCAGCCCGATTCGGCCGCCGCGCGCAGGTCGCGGAACACGATATGGTGGGGCCGGCCGCTGCGCCGCGCCGTTTCCACGTCCTCAAGGTAGGCCTCCTCGCGCGGATGGGCGCGGTCGTCCCAGTAGCGGTTCAGCACCGCGCCATCGGGCAGCCGCACCACGCGCCGATAGGCCCCGCCAGGCCGCAGGTGCTCCGCGCCGTCCATCCAGAATGCATACTCGCGCTTCAGTTGCGGCAGGTAGGCGCACGCATCGGCGACGTGGCCTTCGAACAGCGTGGTCATCAGCGAGAACACGGGCGGCTGCGAGCGGGTGAGGTAATACGTGCGCGTACCGTTGGGCACCAGTCCATAGGTGTCGATCAGGTAGGCGAAGTTGTCCGCCATGGCGCGCAGCAGGTCATGCCGGCCGCTGGCCGCCAGCCCGAGCATCGTGAAATACGAGTCCCAGTAATAGAGTTCGCGGAAGCGCCCGCCCGGCACCACGTAGGGGCGCGGCAGCGGCAGCAGCGAGCAGAGCGACGGATGCTCGGCGGGCTCGCGCGTCAGCACCGGCCACAGACCGTCGATATGGTCGCGCAGGGAGTGGTCGGGGTTGGAGACATAGTGCTCGTCCGGAATCGTCTCGCGCGCGAAATGCGCCTGCACGAATGCCTCGAGTGAGAAATCCGCCGCCTCGCGTTGCGCGCGATAGTGCTCCAGGATGATTTCGGGCGCCACCAGTGGCACGCAATCGGGAAATGTCTTGCTGTCAGCGAACAGGCCGCTGGCCTGCACGTCGACGAACAGCTCGGCGTAGCGCTCGGCCGGCGACACCGCATCGGCCGCCGCGCAGCCATGGAGCGTGCGCGGACCGGGGCAGGGCAGGTGGGTGACCGTGGGCGCCAGCGCGTGGCAATGCGCGGGGCGCGGGGTGTCGGCGCAGCTGGCCTGCCGGGCGGCAGCAGCATCGGCCGCCGCCGGGCGGGTGTGGGCGACGACGTGCGGCACGGCATGGGGCACCGCTTGGGGCCCCGCTTGGGCCGCCGGCCCGGGCGTGGCGCCGTCTCGCGCCGTCCTGCCTTGCAGTCGCATGGCCATGCCTCCCAGGGGATTGTTTCACGGTGAGAGTCGGGGGGATTGGGCAAAGTTCAAACCGACCGGTCTTCGGCACCCGCAATGCGGGGAATACGTTTGCGGGGCTTCTGCGCAGCCTGCCACAAGTCATAGGTCGTCTGCATGCCGCTCCACATCTCGCGGCTCGCGCCCAGCGCCTCCTCCAGCCGGATCGAGATATCAGGCGTAATGGCCGCATGGCCATTCACGATGCGCGACAGCGTGGCGCGCGTCACCCCGATATGGCGGGCAAAAGCGGAGATGGTCATGGAGTCCAGGCCGTCCAGCCATTCGGCGAGCACCGAGCCCGGGTGAGGAGGATTGTGCATTCGAGTCATGCGTTGTCTCGCGGTCCTTAGTGATAGTCCTGATAGTTGACGACGATCGCGTCGTCACCATCGAACCGGAACGTCAGTCGCCAGCAGTGATCGACGCGTACCGACCAATGATCAACCAGCGTTCCGCTAAGTCGATGCAACCGCCAGCCAGGCAATCCGAGGTCTTGATCATGTCAGTGTTGGCTCAAAGTGTATAGCCTCGCTATACACCACGCAGGGCTTGCTGAAAGCCGGACGATGGTCGTTTTCGCGTCTTCGCAGGGCTGGCGCGCGCAACGATTTCCCGTTGTCCGGGAGAATCGCTTCGATAGGGCTGGCGGATGCGAGTTCTCGCCCCCGAGCCCATTTGGCCTAACGCGCGCGGATCTGTTACGAAGGGTGCAAATCCTGATGCAGTCCGTTGTGCAGCGGCGACAAACTAGCCTGCAACACCCCTCTCACCGCCCCGCCGCAATCCCCCTGATCCCTGCCACGAACGCCTCCGCCACGGGTTCCAACGTGCGGTCGCTGCGGCGGAGCAGGCCGATGGGTTCTTCTGTGCCCTGGGTGTCCACGGGCAGGAGCACCATGTCGCCGGCGGCCACGGCGCGGCGGGCGGCGGAGAGGGGCGCGGCCCAGACGGTGTCGCTCTGCTGCGTGAGCAGGCGGCCCAGGTAGGCGTCGGCGGTTTCCACGCAGCCTTCGGGCAGGGTGTGGCCGTGGCGTGCCAGCAGGCTTTCGGTGCTGTGGCGCGGGATCGAGCCGACTGCCGGAATCACCAGCGGCCACGCCAGCACCTCGCGCATGGTGGGGCGCGCGTTGTCCGCCAGCGGATGGCCCGCGCGCACGGCCAGCACCAGCGGCTCCGGGCCCAGCGATTCGAACCAGAGGCCCTCCATGGCAGCGGGGTCGTCCATGCGGCCGATGACGAGGTCGAGCACGTCGGCCTTGAGCAGGTCGATCAGCGTGCGGTTCATGCCGGTCTGCACGGCCAGCGCCACCTCGGGGTGCGCGGCGCGGAATTGCGAGACGGCGTCGAGCAGCAGTGCCGGCACGATGCTCGGCAGCGCGCCCAGCCGGATGCGCTCGTGGCGCGGGGCATCGGCGCCGGCCAGGCTGTCCGCCGCCGCGTCCACGTCCTCGATGATGCGCAGCGCATGGCGCAGGAAGCGCATGCCGGCCGCGGTCAGGTCCGTGCCCGCGCGCTGGCGCACCAGCAGCCGGGCGCCGACCAGTTCCTCGAGTTCGGTCAGCGTCTTGGACACCGCCGGCTGGGTCAGGCCCAGCCGCGCGCCGGCCCGGCCCAGGTGCTGGGTCTGCGCCACGGTGACAAAGCAGTGCAGGTGCCGCAGCCGGATGCGGTTGCGGAACAGATCGGGCGACGGGCCAGCGGCATCCATAAATAAAATTCATCTAAATTACGCTAAAACTCAATTTACATGACTTATGACGTTGCATAAAGTCTAAGCCTCGCCTTACACACCCAAACGGAGACAGCGCGATGCCCCCACGCCCCGGTCCCTACCGTCGCCCGTACTGGGACACCCAGCCCCCGTACCGCTTCGACCCCTACGCGTCCACCCAGCTGCGCGCGCCGTCCCAGCCGCTGATCGCGCTGCCACAATCGCTGTCCGAGCTGACCGGCCCGACTTTCGGCCCGGAGTTCGTCCGCGAAGGCGACAACGACCTGACCGCCGGCCATGGCGGCGAGCCGATTGGCGAGCGGATTCTCGTGACGGGCCGCGTGCTCGACGAGAACGGCCGCCCAGTGCCGCATGCGCTGATCGAGATCTGGCAGGCCAATGCCGCCGGCCGCTACGTGCACAAGCGCGACCAGCACGACGCGCCGCTCGACCCCAATTTCACGGGCGATGGCCGCACCCTTACGGATGCGCAGGGCCGCTACCAGTTCAAGACCATCAAGCCCGGTGCCTACCCGTGGCGCAATCATCACAATGCGTGGCGTCCGCAGCACATTCACTTCTCGCTGTTCGGCAATGCCTACGCCACGCGTCTGGTCACGCAGATGTATTTCCCCGGCGATCCGCTGCTCGCGTACGACCCCATCTTCAACTGCGTGCCCGATGCCAAGGCACGCGACCGCCTGATCGCCACGTTCGACTGGGCCACCACCTCGCCCGAATACGCGCTCGGCTACCAATTCGATATCGTGCTGCGTGGCCGTGATGCCACGCCGATGGAGTAAGGCCATGCTCTACGCTACCGCCTCCCAAACCGTTGGGCCGTACCTCCGTATCGGCCTTGCCGCGCTGGACTGCGCCGACCTGACCGCCGATGCCCCCGACCTGGCCGGGCAGCGCATCGTGATCGAGGGCCGCGTCATCGATGGCCGCGGCGAGCCCGTGCCGGACGGCATGGTCGAGATCTGGCAGGCCAATCCTGCCGGCCGCTATCGGCATGAGGAAGACACCGGCGACGCCCCGCTGGTGCCCGGCTTCACCGGCTTTGGCCGCGTGCCGACCGGCCCGGACGGCGATTTCCGCTTCGTCACGGTCAAGCCCGGCCCGGTGCCGGACCTCGCCGGCGGCCTGCAGGCGCCGCACATCATGGTGTCCGTGTTCATGCGCGGGCTGGTCAAGCACGTGGCCACGCGGTTGTACTTCGGCGATGAAGCCGCCGCCAACGCTGCCGACAGCGTGCTCGGCCTGGTGCCGCCCGCGCGCCAAGCCACGCTGGTTGCCGAGGCCACGGCCCCCGGCACCTACCGCTGGAACGTGGTGCTGCAGGGCGCGGACGAAACCGTGTTCTTCGATATCTGATCCCGGCACGCCTCGCCCTCCGCGAGGCGTTTTGCCGCACAATCGGAGCATTCCCACCGGTCCGCCCCCGCCGACGATGCCCTCTATTTCCCGCCTGACCGATCCGATGTTCGGCAGCCCCGCCGTGCTCGCGATCTTCTCCGATACCGGCACGGTGCAGCGCATGCTCGATGCCGAGGCGGCCCTCGCGCGCGCCGAGGCGCACTGCGGCGTGATTCCCGCGCAGGCCGCTGCCGTCATCACCGAAGTCTGCGCCGATGCGGGCGTGATTGACCTCGACGCCCTCGCGCAGGCCGCCGTGGCCGGCGGCAACCTCGCCATCCCGTTCGTGAAGCAGCTGACCGCCGCTGTGGCGCGGCGCGATGCCGAGGCTGGCCGCTACGTCCATTGGGGCGCCACCAGCCAGGACATCATCGATACCGGCGCCGTGCTGCAACTGGCCGACGCCCTGCAGGCCATCGACACCGACCTGCTGCGCCTGGGCGATGCCTGCGCGACGCTGGCCGCCGCTCACCGCGCCACGCCGATGGTGGCGCGTACCTGGCTGCAGCACGCGCTGCCCACCACGTTCGGCCTGAAGGCCGGCGGCTGGCTCGATGCGCTGCGCCGCGACGTGACCCGCCTGCGCCAGGCCGCCGATCAGGCGCGCGTGCTGCAATTCGGCGGCGCCGCCGGCACGCTGGCGAGCCTGGGCGACAAGGCGCTCGCCGTGGCCGCGCAGTTCGCCCGCGAGCTGGGCCTGGACCTGCCCGCGCTGCCCTGGCACGCCCACCGTGACCGGCTGGTGGCAGTGGCGACGGCGCTGGGCATGCTCACCGGCACGCTCGGCAAGATGGCGCGCGATCTGTCCCTGATGATGCAGACCGAAGTGGGCGAGGTGGCCGAGCCATCGGGCCCTGGCCGGGGCGGCTCCAGCACGATGCCGCATAAGCGCAACCCGGTGGGCTGCGCGGCCGTGCTGACCGTGGCTGTGCGCGTGCCGCCGCTGGTGGCGACGATGCTCGCCGGCATGGTGCAGGAGCACGAGCGCGCGCTGGGCGGCTGGCAGGCCGAGTGGGACACGCTGCCGCAGATCGTCACCCTTGCCGCCGGCGCGCTGCGCCAGTTGGGCGATGTGGCGGTGGGCCTGGAGGTGGATGCCGCTCGCATGCGCGCCAATCTCGACCTGACCCACGGCCTGATCCTGGGCGAGGCCGCGATGCTGGCGCTCGGTGGCCGCATTGGCCGGCTGGACGCGCACCACGTGGTGGAAGCCGCTTCGCGCCGCGCGGTGGAGCAGGGCGTGACGCTGCGCGTGGCGCTGGCCGCCACGATCGCCGCCAACCCCGCCGCCAACCCGGCCGCCAACCCGGCGCACGCCGGGCTGCTGGACGATGCCGAACTGGACCGCCTCAGCGATCCGGCGCACTACGCCGGGCAGGCCGCCGCCTTCGCCGATGCCGCCGTGGCCGCCTGGCAGGCCCTGCGCGCCGTCTGATCCCCATACCGAAAAGGAGACCACGTTGCCTTATCTCGACCACGCCGGCGCCCGGCTGTTCTATACCGTCGATGGCCCGGACACCGCGCCCGCCATCGTCTTTTCCAACTCTCTGGGCACCGATCACACAATGTGGCAGCCGCAGGCCGCCGCGCTGGCCGGCCGCTTCCGCGTGGTGCGCTACGACGTGCGCGGCCATGGCCGCTCCACCGCGCCCGAAGGTGCCATCACGCTGGACGTGCTGGGCCGTGACGTGGTGGCCATCCTCGACGCCCTGCAGATCGATCAGGCCGTGTTCTGCGGTTTGTCGATGGGCGGCCTCACCGGCATGTGGCTGGGCGCGCATGCGCCCGAGCGCTTCAGCCGCATCGTGCTGGCCAACACGGCGGCCAAGATCGGCACGGCGGACGCCTGGAACAGCCGCATCGACACCGTGCTGCGCGACGGCATGGCGCCGCTGACCGATGCCTCGCTGCAACGCTGGTTCACGCCGGGCTTCCTGGCCACGGCCGGCCATGCGCTCGATGACCTGCGCGCGGTGCTCGCCGGCCTCGATCCGCGTGGCTACGCCGGCAGTTGCGGCGCCGTGCGCGACGCGGACCTGCGCGAGGCCGTGAAGACCATCCCCGTGCCGGTGCTGGTGATTGCGGGCAGCGACGACCCCTCGACCACGGCGGCGCAGGGCCGCGAACTCGCCGCGGCCATCCCCGGGGCGATCTACGTTGAACTGCACGCCGCGCACCTGTCCAACCGCGAGCAGCCGGGCCGCTTCACCGCCGCGCTGCTCGACTTCATCCTCGGCCGCCGCCCGGTGACCGACGATGCCGCGCGCTACGAGGCAGGCCTCGCGGTGCGCCGCGACGTGCTGGGCAGCGCCCACGTGGATCGGTCGCTGCAGCGGATCTCGCCGCTGAACGAGGAATTCCAGAACCTGATTACGCGCTACGCCTGGGGCGAGATCTGGACGCGCGAGGGCCTGCCGCGTCATACGCGCAGCCTGATCACGATTGCGATGATGGTGGCGCTGAACCGCTCGGAGGAGTTGAAGCTCCATCTGCGCGCCGCCGCCAACAACGGCGTCACGCGCGACGAAATCAAGGAAGTGCTGTTGCAGACCGCGATATATTGCGGCGTACCGGCGGCGAATTCGGCGTTCCACATGGCCGAGGAGGTTTTCGCCGACGTTGACCGGTAGTCCCACACCATAAAAACCAGATCGGGAGACAGGCCATGGGTCAGCAGGGCAACGGCATGCCGCGCGCCACACGCGTGGCGATCATCGGGGCGGGGCCGGCCGGGCTTCTGCTCGGGCAACTGCTTACGGTGGCCGGCATCGACAACGTCATCATCGAGCAGCGCAGCGCCGACCACGTGCTGGGGCGCATCCGCGCCGGCATCCTCGAATCGGTGACCGTAGATGCGCTCGCGCGCGCCGGCGTGGACCAGCGGCTGCGCGCGGAAGGGCTGCGACACCATGGCATCGAGCTGTCGTACCAGGGCGCGCGCCACCGCATCGACTTCCACGCGCTGATTGGGCGCGACGTCACCGTGTATGGCCAGACTGAAGTCACGCGGGACCTGATGGCGGCGCGCGCGGCATCCGGCATGCCTATCGTCTACGAGGCCACCGAGGTCTCGCTGCACGACTTCGACACGGACCGCCCCCGGGTGGCCTTTCGCCACGCCGGCAGCGCGCACGAACTGGCCTGCGATGTTATCGCCGGGTGCGACGGCTTCCATGGCGTGAGCCGGGCCAGCGTGCCGGAGGCATCGAAACGAATATTCGAGCGGGTCTATCCGTTCGGCTGGCTCGGCGTGCTGTCCGAGACGCCGCCGGTGGCGGACGAACTGATCTACGCCAGCCACGAACGCGGGTTTGCGCTGTGCAGCATGCGCTCGAAGACGCGCAGCCGTTACTACGTGCAGGTGCCGGCCACGGAGCGCGCGGAGGCCTGGTCGGACGCACGCTTCTGGGACGAATTGCGCGCCAGACTCGACCCCGCCGCCGCGCAGGCGCTGGTCACCGGCCCGAGCATCGAGAAAAGCATCGCACCGCTGCGCAGCTTCGTCTGCGAGCCAATGCGCTTCGGGCGCCTGTTCCTGGCGGGCGACGCCGCGCATATCGTGCCGCCCACCGGCGCCAAGGGGCTGAACCTGGCCGCCAGCGACGTGCTGTACCTCGCCGACGGGCTGATCGCCCAGTACCAGCACGGCGATCCGGCCGAACTCGACGCTTATTCCGCGAAATGCCTGCGGCGCGTGTGGAAGGCGGAGCGGTTCTCGTGGTGGATGACGGCGCTGCTGCACCGCTTCCCCGATGCCGACGCGTTTGCGCACCGCATCCAGCAGGCCGAACTCGACTATCTGGTGGGCTCCGAAGCCGCCTGCCGGGCGCTGGCCGAGAACTACGTTGGGCTGCCAGCGTAGGACGCTTGCCGAGGCGCAAGTCGTCTACCCGCCGACAGCGGGCGGCGCGCATGCCACGGGACAATGCCGAGATCGTTCCCTCCGGAGGTCCGCCATGAAGCGTTTCGTGCTCGGGCTTGCTGCCCTCGCTGCCCTTACCACCGCCGCGCTGGTTCCCGCCCGCGCCGAGCCGGCCGCGCCGCTGGCGCCCATCGCCTCGCTCGACGTGGCCCGCTACATGGGCACGTGGTACGAAATCGCCAAGTATCCGAACCGCTTCCAGCGCCAGTGCGCCGGCCACACCACGGCGCAGTACGCCGCGCGGTCCGATGGGCGGGTCGACGTGGTGAATCGCTGCCGCAAGGCGGACGGAGGCAGCGACGAGGCAACCGGCGTGGCCCGCCCGGTGGGCGAGGCCGGCACACCGAAGCTGGAGGTACGGTTCGCCCCGGCGTGGTTGTCGTTCATCCCGTGGGTGTGGGGCGACTACTGGGTCATCGACCTCGACCCCGGCTACACGCTGGCCGCCGTCAGCGAGCCGAGCCGCGAGTACCTCTGGATTCTCTCCCGCACGCCCACGGTGGAGTCCGGCGCCTATCAGGCGCTGCTGCGCCGGCTGGAGGCGAAGGGCTTCGACATCACGCGGCTCCAGGCGACCCCGCAGGACTGATGTCGTGATGTCGTGTTATCCATATTCATGGAGTATGGATATGCCATCAGACATATATTTTACGTAGCACCGACCCGGTGATACCGTCTCGCTCCAGCATGCCGGCACAAGTACCCGCGTGCGCTTGGAGGAGACCACAACATGACATCCGGATCGAACATCCGGCGGCGCCTGGCGCTGCTGGCGGCCGCCTGCGCGGCCACCGCATTGATGGCCGCGTGCGGCGGGGGCGACGACGCCCCGACGGCGTCGGGCGGGGCACCCGGCACCGGCGCCCCCGGTACCCCCGGCACCGATACGCCTGACATGCCCACCCAGCCGGCGCTGAGCGCGCTGGAGGCCTGCAACGCGCTGAACGGTGCCAGCCTGCCGGCCTCGGCGCTGACGCTGGCCTCGGGCGGCGCCACGGTCACGGCGGCTACGCTGATTGCCGCTGACGCCACCGGCAACACGCTCGGCGAGTACTGCCAGGTGCGCGGCACCATCGCCCCCGTGGACGCTGCCGCGTCCAACATCAACTTCGCGGTGAACCTGCCGACGCAATGGAACGGCAAGGGCATCCAGTTCGGCGGCGGCGGCTTCGACGGCACGCTGATCGACGGCACCGAGACCGTGCGCTTCGCGCTGCCGGCCGACCCGGCGCCGCTGGCACGCGGCTACGCCGCCTGGGGCGACGATTCCGGCCACCAGAGCACCAGCATCACCGATGGCCGCTTTGCCACCAACGACGAGCAGCTGGCCAACTACGGTGGCGACACGCTCAAGAAGACCCACGACGTGGCCCTGGCGATGATCCGCCAGCGCTATGGCCGCGCACCCACGCGGGCGTACTTCCTCGGCACCTCCACGGGCGGGCGCGACGCGCTGAGCTACATCCAGCGCTGGCCGGCCGACTACGACGGTGTCATCGCCAACGAGCCGGCGCTCAACTACACCGGCACGCGCCTCTCCAATGTGGCCGTGGGCCGCGCGCTCTACCTGAACGGCGGCGCCGGCTGGCTCAACATCAACAAGACGCTGATGGTGCAGGCCGCCGCCATGACCGCCTGCGACACGCTGGACGGCGTGGCCGACAAGGTGGTCAGCAATGTCGAGGGCTGCCGCCTTGGCGCGATGCAGGTGCTGGCCAACCTGCGCTGCCCCGGCGGCACGGACACGGGCGACACCTGCCTCTCGGACGCGCAGATCGCCACCGTCAAGACCATCGAGCAGCCGCTCCAGTTGAGCTATCCGTTGGCCAACGGCGTGACCGTGGCCGGCGGCTACAACATCCTGGAAGGCGCGCTGGTGGCGGGGCCGTTCACCACGCGTGACCTCGGCACGCGGCCGGTGCCCGGCAATCCGGCCACCACGGCGGACGCGAACATGTACCTCACCGGCGACCAGTGGGTGAAGTACTTCGTCACCCGCGCCGCCACGTTCGACGCGCTGACCTTCGACCCGGCCAGCCCGGGTAGCTGGACCTTGCGCGTGCAGACCGTCTCGGCGCTGACCGATGCCACCAATCCGGACCTGTCCGCGTTCCTGGCCACGGGTGGCCGGCTGATCCTGCTGCACGGGCTGGCCGATGAAGTCATCAGCCCCAATTCGACCATCGCCTGGTACAAGGCCGTGATCGCGCGGGTAGGGCAGGCGGCGGTGGACCAGGGCATCACGTTCTACACGGTGCCCGGCATGGGCCACGGCACGGGCAGCTTCCTGCCGGCGTGGAACTCCCTGACTGCGCTTGAGAACTGGGTGGAGATGGGCGTGGCGCCGGGCCAGCGTACGGTGATGGACACCAACGCCGGCACCTATGGCCGCACGCGGCCGCTGTGCCAGTACCCGGCGTGGCCGAAGTACAAGGGCTCGGGCAGCCAGGATGCGGCCATCAACTACACCTGCGAGGGCGCGTCCGGCATCGTGCAGTCCTGCCTGAACCTGCCGGCTGTGGCCACCACGTGGAAGGGCGGCAACACCAACGGCGAGGAGCTGTCGGTGCGCGTGGACCCGGCCACGCTCCAGTACACCGTGACGATCGATGCCAGCTTGCAGCGGACCGCCGGCGTTACGCGCACCGGCCAGCTCGTCTCGCAGGGCGGCTGCACCCATGCCAGCGACGAGAACGGCGCCAACTTCACCTTCACCGGCGGCGGGGTGCTGGCCGGTGGGGTGGCGCCGGTCTCGGGCGCTGGCTTCCTGCCACTGGTGGCGTTCCAGACCGTGTCATCGGACTTCAAGGCCGTGGCCGACATCTACAACGTCAACGGCGTGCAGACGGCGGTGGCGGGCGGCGCGGTGACACTGCGCACCGGCTCGGCACGGCTGCGTTCGTCGGCGGCCACGTGGCAGACCTGCTCGGCAACGGCGGGCGGCGGTTTCATGGTCTATGACGCGGCCTGCGCCAACACCACCAAGGGCTACATCGTCTGGAACCCGGCGCGCAACGCGTTCGACTACTACGTGGGCGGCACCATCGCTGCCGGGGACGGCGTGCTGAGCGGGTCGCTGATCAGCGGCATCGTCAACGGCAAGCCGGTGCCGGTGGTCCTGACGCGCTCGGCCACGGCCTATGGGATGAACGTCTACGCCTCGCAGCCCACCGCGCCGCTGACGGCGGGCGCAGCCGATGGCCGGTACCGCATGATGGGCACCGATGGTAGCCAGGTCAGCGCCGACCTTAACGCCACGGCCATCGTGCGCGACGGCGCCTCGGGTGTGCTGACCTACAACCAGCCGGTGGCAGGCGTGCTCGATGCCTCGGGCGGGGTGGTGGCGTCGTACCTGTCGAACGGGGGCCTGCTGATCGGTACGTCGGCGGGACGCTTCGAGCTGGGGTTGCTGAATTGATGTGATGCGGTGATGAGGAAAGAAGCGGGCCTTGATGAACTGACCCCCTAAAGTTGGACGGGTAAGTTAGGCCGCGGCCAAGGGCTGGGTCCTGTATTGCACAGGACTCAGCCCTTTTAGCTTGAGCTTGATGCGGTCGTGATTGTAGTACCGGATGTATTCGGCTATGCCACGACGCAACTG